>NZ_BAABWR010000002.1:0-299263 GCF_040370605.1 Aliiglaciecola sp. NS0011-25 | reverse complement strand
GAGTGCTGGTTAGCTTGCATATTGTAAATCCATAGAGCCCCGTTTTAGCAGGGCTCTATACTGTATATAACCAGCGCATCATCTTCTGGATCTAATTCCATTTTCATTCCCACACTTTGTGCGAACTCATGCATTTTGGTATTACTGCGTAAATCAATGGAATACAGTCTTTTAATACAATTTGCTCTAGCATGCACATATAGATGATTAAATAACTCAGTGCCTATACCAAGGTGTTGGTATTTATCGGCTACAACGAGCGCCATTTCCCGTTCATTTTTTTGCTTACCATTCACATAGCGACACACACCAATTTCTATTTCATTCCCATCTTCTTCAATGGTGGCAATGTAGGCCATATTATTTACATAGTCGATATCACACATTTTTTTCAACATTGATGGAGATAATTCTCTTATCCCTTCCATGAAACGGTTGTGTTTACTTTGCGCAGAAAGATTTTTAACGAATTCAGCTTCTATGTTTTGATCATCAATCGAAATGGGGCGAATTGTGACATCTAGTTTGCCAATTTTTAAATGGGAATGATCGGTGGTAAGTCTTACTGTCATAATTGATACTCTTTGCTAACAAAACACTCTCCTAATCGATTAGTATAGTATAGACCTCAACAGCAACAATAAGGGAATATGCAAAACATACTGTGGTTACTACTTAATACTTTGCTCAATTACCCCTTAAAAATTTCACTTATTAGCATAAATTACGAGCGTAAATTGATGGTTAACTAAGTAAATACGTGAAGTTTGCATAATTTGTTCTCTTCTATACGTAGTTTCCACATTTTAGTAAGAGGAATCGCTAATTTATAAAGGAGCCATTCAATATTAAAATTCCGTACATTAGACAAATTGTTGTTGATCTTTAACTTTGTTTACAGCTTCAATCTTGAGTAGTATCCACAATTATATTTCGCCTATGCACATTAAAACATGCTCAAGACCGTTTCGATTAAAAGCGTGTGAAATCACTCAATTTTCTCTCAACTTTATTGATTTTAAAAAATGATAAAACCATGACTTAAACGAGTAGAGCATTGGTGACAAAGTGATTGAAGAACATAAACCACCTTGTAACCAATCTATTTTAGCGCTCCCGCTTGTCTAAGAAAAATTTTAAAAAGTAACGTTAAGGACAAACAATGAAGCAAGGTAATAAATTACCTTTTAGCGCAGTATTATTGGTAATCGTAGCGGTCGCGTTTTGGTTGCTTTGGGATTATATCCAACAACCTTCTTTACCTTCTGATTTCGCTTCAGGTAACGGTCGTATTGAAGCTGTACAAGTGGATATTTCAACCAAGATTGCCGGCCGCGTGCAAAAGGTCATCGCATCTGAAGGTGACCTTGTACAACCTCAACAAGCGTTAGCCCGTATCAATACCGATCAATTGCAAGCCCAATTACTGCGTGCCGAAGCCGATGTGGCTGCAGGTGAGAGTTTAATAGCTTCCGCTAAAGCCTCCATCGCACAAGCTAAAGCCCAACAACTTTTAGCTAAACAAGAGTTATCTCGGGCCAGTGATTTAATTAAAAAATCGGCCATTAGCAAAGAAACATACGACACTCGGGTAAGTGCTTTAGCGGTTGCTGATGCGTCAGTGGAGGCTGCTGATGCGATGCTTATTTCTCGCCAAAGAAATGTGGATGCACTTAAAGCTGGAGTGCATGAAATTCAAACGCAAATTGAAGATGCCACTTTAGTATCACCAAGTATTGGACGAGTGCTTTATCGTCTTGCAGAGCCTGGTGAAGTTTTAGGCAGCGGCGGCAAAGTATTGACCATCATTAATTTAGCCGACGTGTATATGGAGATATTCTTGCCTTCTAGTCAAGTACATCGTATTGCTATTGGCGCAGAGGCGCGGGTCAAGCTTGATATTCTCGATTATCCTATTCCAGCCACCGTTAGCTTTGTATCTCCGGAGTCTCAATTCACGCCAAAACAAGTAGAAACGCAAAGTGAGCGAGATAAGCTGATGTTCCGGGTGAAAGTAAGAATTCCTCAAGAATTAGTGTTATCCCATATTGAACAAGTTAAAACTGGCGTTCGTGGGGTTGCCTATGTGCGTCTTGCGCCCACTGATAATGAGTCTCCGTCAGAATGGCCTGAGTATTTACAAAACTTTCCACCCGCTTTGAATTTATCTGAAAAAAGCGGTAACTAATGGAAAGCGCTAAGGCAGACACTCAGTCTACCGTTGCTAAGATTCGGGACGTTAGACATATATATAAAAATACTCTGGCCTTAGATGGTATAGAGTTAGATATTCCATCAGGTGTAGTGATAGGGCTATTAGGCCCTGACGGGGTGGGTAAATCTACCTTGTTAAGTTTAATTGCCGGAGCACGTAAGCTTCAACAAGGACAACTTGAGGTGCTCGGTGGCGATATGGGGTCTCAAGACCATCGCAATAGAGTTGGTCCGCGGATAGCGTTTATGCCTCAAGGATTGGGTAAAAATCTCTATTCAGAACTCAGTATCGAAGAAAATTTAGATTTTTTCGGTAAATTATTTGATTTAAGTGCCGCTCAGCGTAAAAGCCGAATTAATAAATTAACCCTTGCTACTGGTTTAAATTCTTTTTTAGACAGACCTGCAGGAAAACTATCTGGCGGCATGAAGCAAAAGTTAGGTCTGTGCTGTTCACTAATACATAATCCAGACCTACTCATTTTGGATGAGCCCACCACAGGGGTAGATCCCTTATCACGACGTCAATTTTGGCAACTAATTGCCAATATTCGTCAAGAACGCCCGTCAATGACAGTGGTTGTGTCGACTGCCTATATGGACGAAGCTGAAGGATTTGATTGGCTAGTAGCGATGAATAATGGGGTTATATTAGAAACTGGCACCCCAAACGAACTGAAAACAAAAACCGGTACTGACAATCTTGAAGCCGCATTTGTTAAACTGTTACCAGAAGATATCCAGAAAAAAGACATCGAATTAGTTATTCCACCATTTGAACAATCAGATGCTACGCCGGCTATCGTCGCTGAGAGCTTAACCCGCAAGTTTGGTGATTTTACAGCGGTTAATAAGGTTAGTTTTGATATTCAAGCAGGTGAAATATTTGGTTTTTTAGGTTCAAACGGTTGTGGCAAAACCACCACAATGAAAATGTTAACTGGCTTATTGCCAGCTTCTGAGGGGAAAGCCTTTCTTTTTGGACAAGCTGTAGATGCGTCTGATCTGGAAACCCGTAAACGGGTCGGTTTTATGTCTCAAGGGTTTTCGTTGTATGGCGAACTTAGTATTGAAGAAAACCTCATCCTACACGCTAAATTGTTTCACTTACCTCGTACTAAAATGCGCAACAGAATTGATTCGTTGCTAAAACGTTTTGCATTGGAAGAGTTTAGAGCTTCACAAGCGTCATCATTGCCACTAGGCATACGACAAAGGCTGTCACTTGCTGTGGCTGTTATTCACGAACCAGAGATTCTTATATTAGATGAACCTACCTCAGGAGTAGATCCAGTTGCTCGCGATGGTTTCTGGGAATTGTTAATCGAATTGTCCCGACGTGACAAAGTTACCATCTTTATTTCCACTCACTTTATGAACGAAGCAATGCGCTGTGATCGTATCTCCTTGATGCATGCTGGCCAGGTATTAGTCTGCGATACGCCACAAAATTTGGTTGCTGAAAAAGCCGCAGATTCGTTGGAAGATGCTTTTATTGAGTATATTCAAGCTGCAATAGGCGGGAGCCAGACTAGCGATAAGAATTCAGAAATGGACGTGAAACTGGATATCGCCAGCGACTTGCCTAGTGAGCAAGAAGCCCATGTTCCTCCTAAGAAATTTAGTTTATTTAGGCTATTTGCATATAGTTTTTTAGAAAGCAAACAGGTCATACGTGACCCGATAAGATTAGCTTTTGCTTTTTTAGGCAGTGCGATCTTGTTAGTGGTGATTGCCTATGGCATTTCGCTGGATGTTGAAGACTTAACGTTCGCGGTCCTTGATCACGATCAAACCCCACAAAGTCGTCAATATATTAGTAATTTCCAGGGGTCACGCTATTTTATTGAAAAAGGCGAATTACACACCCAAGAAGAATTGGAATTGCGCTTAAAATCCAATGACATCACCTTGGCCATCGTTATTCCTCCAGGCTTTGGTAGAGACTTAAAAAAAGGTGAAACCCCTAGCGTATCTGCGTGGATAGATGGCGCGAATACCACACGAGCAGGCACCATTGAAGGCTATGTTGCAGGTGGTCATATTAAATACCTAACGTTGCTGGCCACCGAGGCCGGTATTGATGCCTCAGCTTATTACAATGTTACGTTAGAGTCGCGATATCGCTATAACCCTTCGTTTGAGACTATTTATTCTATAGGACCCAAAACGCCGGCAATGTTATTGCTACTTTTTCCGGCAATTCTGATGGCAGTTAGTATTTCCCGCGAGAAAGAAATAGGTACCATTACTAATTTTTATGTAACGCCCACCAGCACACTGGAATTTTTAATTGGCAAGCAATTACCTTACATTTGCATTGGGCTAATCAATTTTTTCATTCTGACATTGATGGTTGTATTCCTACTTCAAGTGCCACTAAAAGGAAGTTTACTGGGCTTGAGCTTAGGCGCGTTATTTTATGTTTGTGCTTCAACCGGTTTTGGATTGTTAATTTCATCAATGACGAAATCACAAGTGGCTGCTATTTTTGCAACCACAGTACTATCGGTAATGCCCACTATCCAATATTCAGGAATAATACAGCCAACCTCGACCTTAGAAGGGATAGGCCAATTTATTGGTTCACTTTGGCCTGCCACTTATTACATGCATATGAGTGTAGCGGCCTTTACCAAAGGTTTAAGCTTCAATGATTTAGCCCAAGATCTTTTTATTCTGGCTATTTTTGGTCCCTTATTTGTATTGATGGCCTCGGTCATATTGAAGAAACAAGAGGCGTAACCGATGAAATTGTGGTCGAACATTTTCTACCTCGGTACTAAAGAATTACGCACAGTCATGCGAGACTTTGTCGTAGTGGGGCTGGTCATCTATTCATTCAGTCTCGATATATACCTACAGTCAACTGCCATCAGTGAGTCAGTCAATAACGCATCAGTGGCAATTGTCGATGAAGATAATTCAGCTCTGTCGAGAAGAATTACCAATGCACTCTATCCACCATACTTTAAACAACCAGAACTGATTAGTGCAGATCAGATTGATGAAGCCATGGATCATGATCGTTTTATTTTTGTCGTTACGATCCCGCCAAACTTTGAAGAAGATGTGCGCGGTCATCGACAACCGACTGTGCAAATCGATGTTGACGCAACAGCAGTTTCGCAAGCTAGCCTTGGAAATAGCTATATTCAGACTATTGTGAATAAAGAAGTTAATCATTACGTAAATCGATCGGACCAAGATACAACATATGCGGTGACGTTAGTCTCTCGACGTGCATTTAACGCAAATGGAACTGGTATGTGGTTTGGTGCAATTAATGCGTTACTGAATCAAATTACGATGCTTACTATCATACTCACAGGGGCAGCACTTTTAAGAGAGCGGGAACATGGAACCATTGAACATTTGTTGGTTATGCCTCTCAACTCTTTTCAGATAGCGATGTCTAAAGTGTGGGCAAATGGTCTTATCATTCTGATCGCGTTCTCTATATCTATGTGGTTGGTTGTAAGTACATTATTGGATGTGCCAATTACTGGTTCCCGATGGTTATTGCTTGCCGGTACTACGGTTTATTTATTTGCAGCAGCAGCCATTGGTATTTTCCTTGGTACTATTGCGCGTACTATGGCTCAGTTTGCATTACTGTTAATGATCGTGATTATCCCGATGATGTTACTGTCAGGTGGATTAACCCCCATAGAGAGCCAACCGGATATCATTCAACCTTTTACTATGCTTTTACCGTCTCGACACTATATGGCGTTCGCACAAGCTGTGGTCTTTCGCGGTGCTGACCTAGTCATTGTTTGGCCACAACTGCTATATATGATTGGGCTGGGTTCTGTTTTCTTCTTTTCAAGCTTGGCATTATTTCGCAGAAGCATTGCCGCAGAGCACTAATTCTTTTTGGTTATAAAATTAACCTTTTTCATTTATTATTAAGGAGCACTAGATCATTAAAAAATATGTAAGTGAAAGCGAATTTTAGTAAATTTAGCCTAATAAAATAGCGTTGTTAGGAAACAATACTTATCTGAAGTTTGGGCTAATTAGGAACATTATGACAATAGATCTCATATACCAAAATATATTTGGCGCGGCTATTCTCGCTTTACTTTGTGTTATTGCGACAGTACTCACTCGTCGCATCGGGGCTCCAATTCTTTTGGTTTTTTTACTGTTAGGCATGCTTGCCGGAGAACAAGGTTTAGGGGGGGTGAAATTTGACGATTTTAGCCTCGCTTTCCTATTTGGAAATGTGGCATTAGCCATTATCATTTTTGACGGTGGTTTAGGTACTCGTAAAGACACTTTTCGTGTAAGCCTCAAGCCAGCGTTATCTTTAGCTACCGTTGGCGTTTTAATTACCGCCGGCATTACCGGTTATGCCGCCCATGCGATTTTAGGATTACCATGGCAAGAAGGTTTACTAATTGGTGCAATTGTTGGTTCTACTGATGCTGCTGCAGTATTCGGCTTATTGAGGAATGCTGGATTAGAACTGAAAGAGCGTACTGGAGCCACCCTCGAAATTGAATCTGGATCAAATGATCCCATGGCCATATTTTTAACCATTACTTTAGTACAAATTATACAACTTAGTGGTGATGGTAGTCAGGGTTGGACTATATTTAATGAGCTTTTCCGTCAAATGGGACTGGGTCTAGCCATAGGTTTTGCAGGCGGTTATGTGCTGTCACAATTGTTAAGACGCGTACCCCTGCCTGTTTCATTGTATCCATTGTTGGCGTTAGCTGGCGGTATTAGCCTGTTCGGTTTGACCACACTTTGGGATGGAAGTGGGTTTCTCGCGATCTTTATTGCTGGGGTAATGATTGGTAATACTTCAATTCCTTATAGCAATGATATCCATAGATTTCATGATGGTATCGCTTGGTTGAGTCAAATTGGTATGTTTTTAATGCTAGGCCTTTTGGTTACGCCGAGTAATCTGGTCCCGATCATAATTCCGGCTATGGCAATTGCTTTTGTACTGATATTTATCGCCAGACCATTGGCAGTATTGATTTCGTTACTGCCTTTTCACTTTCCATGGCGGGAACAAACCTTTATTAGTTGGTGTGGGTTACGTGGTGCGGTTCCAATTATCTTAGCGCTATTCCCATCATTGGCTGGATTAGAGCACACTCAGACCTATTTTGAATTGGTTTTCTTTGTGGTTTTAATTTCTTTAGTGTTACAAGGTTGGACAATGGCTCCAATGGCGAGATGGTTGCAAATTGAATTGCCGCCAACGGCAAAAGAACCTGAATATTTACAGTTAAAGATAAAACACGAACAGGATAAAGAACTCCTTATATATCCTGTTCTAGCCGGGAGTCGCGCGGCTGAGTCGACTATTAAACAATTGCCGTCAGCTGAAGGAAGTCAGATTGTTGGGGTTATTCGCAGAGGTATTCTTGCCGATGTTGAAGAGCACGAAAAATTGTTAGGGGATGATCAAGTGATGATTTTGGCTACCAGTAGCGCAAGACCTGCATTTGGCCGTTTTTTCGCTTCTGCTGCGCATTCGTCCTTCTTAGAATCTGACCGTTTCTTTGGTGAGTTTGTTTTGAATCCAGAGGCTCGCTTAACCGATATAGCTCACGTCTACGGGTTCGACGTCGCCCCGTCTAATGAAGGCGTCACTATAGAGCGTTACCTTATCAATCATTTTCACGGTAAGCCCGTAGTTGGAGATCATGTAAAACTAGGTCAAGTTAAGCTAATTGTTCGAGAAGTTAATGGCGATCATATTGTATCTGTAGGTTTAAAGTTAAAAGCGGTTGAAGACAAAATTTGACATGAATAAGCCCTCAACCATTATCAATTTACAAACAAAAGAGACGGTTAAAATAATTCTCAATAATGCGTTAGCTGGTATAATTAAAAGCTATTAATGAAACCTTAACTGACTAAAGTTGTTTCACTGAATTGGACAGTTTCTGCCGCTAAAAGCTGCGCTATTACTGGCTGGCATAAATTGCAGATCAAGACTTGATAAAGGGGGGGGGGGTTAGGTTTATTAAACTCCCAATGAGCAGCGGTGGTGCGTTGTACATTAAATGGATAAGTCAGGTTACTATCAATTAAATAATGAATCGACACGACTACAAGGAATAGGAATGCTGTTGTGAACATTTTTGATATTATTTCTCGATCATCTTTCGCAGAAATTGCCGCGCTCTTAGTGTTAGCCGCTTTGCTGGGCTTTATCGGCCTGCTTTTGCGGCAACCTCTTATTGTCAGTTTTATTGCTGTAGGTCTAGTCGCTGGCCCATCGGTTTTAGATATCGTCCATTCTCAAGAACAAATTAAACTCTTATCTGAATTGGGTATAGCGGTACTGTTGTTTCTAGTAGGCATCAAACTCGATGTTAAATTGATTAAATCCATTGGCGGGGTATCGGTTTTAACCGGTCTTGGGCAAGTTGCCTTTACTTCTTTAGTGGGATATTACATTGGTTTAGCCATAGGGTTAGATCAGATTACTAGTGTATATGTAGCTGTTTCACTCACCTTTTCATCCACCATAATTATTGTAAAACTTCTGTCAGATAAGCGTGAAATCGACTCCTTACACGGTCAAATCGCGTTAGGGTTTTTGATAGTACAAGATTTGGTCGTAGTGTTAGCTATGATCGTTTTGGCCGCCATCGGTATTGGTTCTGGTCATGGTGGTGATTCATCTGTCTTACAGGTAGCCGCTTCAGGAGTTGGCTTGGTTTGCTTTGTGATCGTTTTTGTTCGCTATATTGCCAATCCCCTTACAGAAATATTAGCAAAAGCCCCAGAATTATTGGTTATTTATGCTATAGCACAAGCAGCGTTATTTGCTGCAATTGGTGATCTAGTGGGGTTGGGCATGGAAGTAGGGGGGTTATTAGCAGGCGTTTCTTTAGCCTCTACGCCATATCGTGAAAGTATTGCGGCTAGACTCGCGCCTTTACGTGATTTTTTATTATTGTTCTTTTTTGTTGCGTTAGGTGCTTCGCTAGATCTGACCCTACTGGGTTCTCATTTTCAAGGCGCAATCCTATTTTCATTGTTTGTGCTTATTGGTAATCCTCTAATTGTTATGATTATTATGGGGATATTGGGGTATCGCAAAAGGACCGGATTTCTAGCAGGTTTGACAGTGGCACAAATAAGCGAATTCTCATTGATTTTTATTGCTATGGGTATCAGCTTAGGCCATGTACCCTCAGATATTTTAGGATTAGTGACTTTAGTCGGCATTGTCACTATCGCAGCATCAACTTATATGATCACTTATTCCCATCAATTGTATGGATTTTTTGAACCCTTTATTAGTTGGTTTGAGCGTCCTGGGGCACCTCGAGAAAAAACCACTGAACACCTTTCCGGTGAAGATTACTCGGTGATTATCTTTGGGCTAGGCCGTTTGGGGACCGCTATTGCCATGCGTTTGAAACAGAAAGGAATCAAAGTGTTAGGCGTCGATTTTAATCCTGCTGCGATAAAACGTTGGAATTATCTGGGTCTAAGTACCGAGTATGGCGACGCAACTGATGCCGAATTTATTCTTGAATTACCCCTCAAACGCGCTAAATGGGTGTTATCAACCATCCCGCATCACCAAACTGGCTTATCAGCAGAAGACACACGAAGAACCATAGTTCAATTAACTCAAGTTGCTGGTTTCACTGGCAAGCTTGGCGCTGTTTCACATAGTAGCGATGATAGCGAAGAGTTAGCCTTACTTGGTGTTGAACTGATTTTAGAACCCTTCCAAGATACCGCAGATCGGGCAGCTAGTGTTTTACTCGATGGACTTTATGTGCAATCAAATGAAAATGTAATAGGAGATACTCAATATGAAAAGGTTTAAGAACTTTCTATACGTAATGAGCAATCACATGAACGAACCTTCACCCGCACTAATGCGAACAGTTTCCCTTGCTAAAAACAACCAAGCAGATTTAACCTTGCTTTATGTGCTTCCTAAACTTTCTCTTCCAAAAAGTACAGGTATTGATAAGCACAAACTCGAAGAAAATATCCTCAATAGTGAACTCGAAAATTTACAACAGTTGATTGCTTCCTTGGATAACGAGGTGAACGCAAAAGCTCAAGTCAGAGTAGGTAAAAGGTATTTAGAAAGTATCCGAGCCGTTCTTTCTCAAAAATATGATTTGGTGGTAAAAGAGGCTGATAAAGTTAGCTGGTTAGATCGCTTAATCGGCAGTGATGATATGCAATTACTACGCAATTGTCCTTGCCCAGTGTGGTTAATGAAGAAAGATGAACAGGCTGAATATAAACACGTTATGGCGGCGGTTGATTTTGATTCAGAAGATGATGAAACCTGTAACGATGAATTAAATGACATGATCATTGAACTCGCAGGGTCAATATCCTTGTCTGAATTTGCCACATTGCACGTAGTAAATGCGTATGACGTGCCTGATGCTGGATTTATTAGCCTTTGGGTCGAACAACCAGAAAAAGTTGAAAGAGAATTGTACGAGTCGGAGTACCGTAATAGAAAATTTAGGATGGATTCTATATTTGATGAGTTAAAACAAAAAATAGGAGAGGAGGCTTTCAATTTCTTATCCCTTCGCTCACACATAAGTAAAGGCAACCCCGGTCAGGAATTGCCTAAAATAGCCGATAGCATTAAAGCCGATTTAGTGGTTATGGGAACCGTTGCACGGACAGGTATTGCAGGACTTGTTATTGGAAATACTGCTGAGACTATTCTTTATCAATTACAAAGTTCAGTGTTAGCGATAAAACCTAAAGGCTTTGTATCTCCGGTTTCGTAAGCATTAAAACGGTTATTTAAATGGTGGCTGTTGTTACTAATCTCCTTTACTAAAAATAGCTCTTATTAGTGCAGGAGATTAGATGAGTCAGTAGTTTAGATAATCGTTGAGTTAGTTGCTATTTTTTACTTTTGTAAACGCTAAGCGTAGCTGTTTTTCAATTTCAATAATGGTAAATAGTGCAACCCCAACAGCGACAATTATCAGACCATCCCAAAAAGGAATTGCCACAGTATCAAATACAGCTTGTAGTGGTTTTAAGTAAGTGATGGCAAATTGAGCCAGTGTAATGGCTAAAATTACTGACCACACAAATTTCGTGCCGCGAATCGCCTTCCAGGTTAACGATGTGCCATAAATATTACGGATGAAGAAAAGGTGAAAAATTTCCATAACAACCAGCGTATTTAACGCGATAGTGCGAGCCAGTTCAATTGAATAACCTTTTTCAATTGCATATTGATAAATACCGAATACACCGCATAAAAATAACAGCGAAACCAACACCACATGCCAAATTAATCCAGCGTTCAATAGCGGCTCATTGCGGCTTCTTGGCGGTCGCTGCATAGTATCTTCTTCTGTTGGTTCAAAGGCCAATACCACCCCGAGTGTGATTGCCGTAACTAAATTTATCCATAAAATTTGTATTGGGGTGACAGGCAATGTCATTCCCATTAATAAAGCCACAATGATTGTCATGGCTTCACCGGCATTAGTGGGTAACGTCCAGCTAATTACCTTTTTCAAATTATCGTAAACGGTCCGTCCTTCCGCAACAGCTGCGACAATGGAAGAAAAGTTGTCATCAGCTAATACTAGGTCAGCTGCTTCTTTAGCTGCTTCGCTGCCTTTTTGTCCCATCGCAATACCGGCATCCGCGCGCTTAAGGGCAGGGGCATCATTCACCCCATCCCCCGTCATGGCAACTGTCATTCCATGGGATTGTAGGGCCATAACGAGTCGTAGTTTGTGTTCAGGACTTGTACGCGCGAAAATATCATAATCGAGGACGATTTGGCGTAACTGAGTATCATCCAGTTGGTCTAAATCTGCACCAGTAAGGACCTTTTCAAGGTTGTGCAAACCGATTTGTTTGCCAATAGCCGCCGCAGTTTTAGTATGGTCGCCCGTTATCATTTTGACTTGTATACCTGCGCGGTGACATTCAGCTACCGCCTCAATTGCCTCTTGCCTAGGGGGATCGATCATGCCAACTAAACCTAATAAGGTTATACTGCCAGTTATATCCTGATGTTCCAGAACGGAATGCTCTGGCGGCATTGATTTTACCGCGAAAGCTAAAACCCGCTGACCTAAAGCAGCGATAGATTCTGATTGTTGATTCCAGTAGTTTTTATCAAGTGATTCTGTTGAACCATCCGCGCCTCGTTGATTTTCACACATCGCTAATATTTGTTCAGGCGCTCCTTTGATAAATGCAAAAGCGTGTTGTTCGTGATCATGGTTTAGGGTAGCCATAAATCGATGTTTAGCGTCAAACGGAATAGCGTCTGTGCGTGTCCATAGGGCTTTTTCTTGGCGAATATCTAAATCCATTTTCCCAGCGAATGCTAATAAAGCGCCTTCCATAGGATCACCTTCTACCGTCCAGTTATCCCCAACCTCGCGAAGCGCCGCATCGTTACACAGCGTTGATGCTCGAGCTATTTCTTCGAGCATAGAATGTTCATCCAGAGTGACTGTATTGTCGCCTAATTTTAGTGCGCCCTTAGGCTCGTAGCCGTTTCCGGTTAGGGTAAATAAGTGCTTGTGGGTAAGAACAGACGAAACCATCATTTCATTGCGGGTCAGAGTTCCAGTTTTATCGGTACAAATGACAGACACAGAACCCAATGTTTCAATCGCTGGTAGTCGTCGGACGATGGCATTTCGACGAGCCATAGCTTGTACGCCAATAGCAAGTGTAATCGTTAGTACCGCTGGTAAACCTTCAGGAATTGCCGCAACGGATAGGCCAACTACAGCCATAAACATTTCAGTAAAATCGTAGTTCGCTACAAAAGTACCAAATACAATTAATAAAGCTGCGATCACCAAAATGAACACCGTTAACCATTTTGCAAATATTCCCATTTGCGTAACTAGGGGAGTGGTTAGCGTTTCAACTTTATTCAATAACCCACTGATGCGTCCTATTTCAGTATCCGGCCCAGTAGCAACGACCACGCCTTTGCATTGTCCACTAGTAACTAATGTTCCTGAAAACGCCATACATGAACGATCGCCTAAGGATGAATTTACATCTACCAGTTGAATGTTTTTTTCTACAGGAACCGATTCACCGGTTAAAATGGCTTCTTGGATGTATGCGTTATGCGCGCTGAATAATCTCAAATCGGCAGGGACTTTATCTCCAGCCTCTAAAAGCACGATATCACCAGGCACTAAATTTTCGCCATCAATGGTAATTCGTTCACCGTCGCGAATAACATTCGCCTTAGGTGCTAGCATGTGACGAATAGCATTCATTGCTTGTTCGGCTTTGCCTTCTTGGATATAACCAATAATGGCATTAGCAATCACAACCGTTAATATTACGCCGCTATCTATCCAATGCTCAAGCAACGCAGTAATGATTGCAGAGCCGATTAATACATATATTAATATGTTGTGAAAGTGTGAAAAGAACCGTAGTAAAGGATTTCGCCCTGAAGTTTGCGGAAGTCGGTTAGGTCCATGATTTTTAAGCCTTTTGGCGGCATCACTTTGGGTTACGCCTAACTCGTTTGAGTTTAATTTAGCAATAGATTCTTGTGCAGAAATAGTATGCCACAACAACTGAGTCCCAGCGGTTTTTACTTTTTCCATTCTAACCGTCCTTTCCTATTACAAACATCCACACTCTAAGTACAAATCGCTTTTAGGCAATTTGCTTTTAAAATTAGATAGGTGATTTAATGGGGTTAATTTCAGAATGGGGAAGTATAAAGGTTCGAAAAATCAGTCGATATAGGTAATAGTACGTATTATTTTCGTGGTTTCGATCGGAACCTTAAATGTCGAAGTGAGTTGTCTATATAGTTAGGTTTTTTTGCGTTTTCGCTTTCTAACTTGATGCGCAATGAATCTTGGGAGTAAAACAAAATTTAGAAAAATAGAAATAACTAAAATCGTTGCACTGAGAACGATTGTTCCTACCGCAATTATTTCTAATATAAATGGAGGATGATTAAAACCGAACCTCAAAAATTTTGCTAGTGCATAACGGTTAGCCGTGATCAAATCATCAAGCCAAATACCAAGGTAAATTAACCCTAAGCCAGGTAGTAATAGCTACAGGGCGTTGGAGATTACTACCATATAGTTTAATCTAGCATTTACTCTTTGAGCAACGGTTTCCGCGTAAAGAGTCGAGGTATAACTCTTAATTACCAACATTGACCCTAAGCCGACAGTAAAGATCATACACAGTAACCATAAGTGCCGCGTCATCTCTGGTAGTCGATCAGGCTCCCTTGAACTGATTAAATCCGCAACGTACCAAATAGTAGCTAGATAAATCAGAAAAGCCAAAATAGCGAGTAAAAATATTGGAAAGATCCGTTTATTTTGCTTTTTTCAATAATTGCTGATGTTGTTTATTTTTTTCATCGAGACGTTTTAATGCATCCATGCATAAATCTCTGTCAGTTTGCTCATTGACCATATTGCGGTCGTGCAAGCTGAGGCTTTTGACAATCAAATGATGATATTTAGATAGTCAAAAACCCCCTGACCATTATTTTTTCACCCAATCACCATCATATTTGATGTAGTGGCCCTTAGCGGTTTTTTCGAAAGCTTTTTTAGCGGCTAATTTTTCAACTTGTGCTAAAGATATATTATTTTTATTTGCCAACTCAATGTATTTCGCTTTGCGTTTAACATTGATCTCACCAACTAATTCCATCACATCAGAGCGGTTTACTACCGCGCCTAAATAGCCGTTGTCTTGTTCGCCGACTAAACCGCTTTGTTTAGCATCATCTAACTCTAGAGCAAATACAGCGCTACAAAAGAGTAGGGTACTTAACATTGTTATACGTAAAAATTTCATCATAACTCCTTAAAATAATTCACTGTCATCACTGAAGATATCATCTAATTCTTTGTCAACT
This sequence comes from Aliiglaciecola sp. NS0011-25, assembly GCF_040370605.1. Taxonomy (NCBI): domain Bacteria; kingdom Pseudomonadati; phylum Pseudomonadota; class Gammaproteobacteria; order Alteromonadales; family Alteromonadaceae; genus Aliiglaciecola; species Aliiglaciecola sp. NS0011-25. The sequence goes on along the minus strand of NZ_BAABWR010000002.1, from coordinate 284,163 downwards.
TTAACCCTAATTTCATGGTCAACTTTAACGTTAATATTAATTGTAATCGGTTCTTTGGTTTCAACTTGCACTGTGTGCGTACAAGCAATGATAAACATTGCAGGAACCAATATGAGCAGTTTTTTCACAGATTCTTATCCTTATTTGATAATCTTTGTTGAATGCGTTTTTCAATGGAATTTTGAACTGAGTTAGTTATTCGCATTGACTTAAATAACGTGAAAATGTTTTCTTTATGGCTGTAATTAAAGTTTATTTCTTGGTTTTTTTCAGGGTTAATTCCATTTATTCCGATTTTCAAATCTAACCAGCCATCATCCGACAGAGATACTTCACTTGAAAGCTTGCTAAATTCGACATTTTCTAAAAAGGCCAATTGATCTTGCTGTTGTTTGATGGCGTTAAAGGCTTCGTTATTGCTTATTTTTAACTTACCAGGCCCATCGTTTAATAATATACCTTTGTCAATTGTGCTGAATCCGGAGTCCCAATAAATGGGTAGATCTCCAGATACTTCACCGCTAACTTCGATACCTTCTTGATTTTGTAAATCTACCAGTTGCTTTAAATCAATATCATTAATATCCAGCATAAGTATTTGTTTTCGGTTGTCTAGCCAAAAGTCAGAAAGTGTCACTTGTCCGCCAATAATGTGGGCTTGGGCAAAATCTAACTTAGGCACACTATCGTGCATACTTAAACTTGCGTCAATCTGAGTCATGGGGACGCCTACATTAATCTCTTCTATGTTAATTTTGCCATTGTTAAGCTGAATTCCAGATGAATCAAGTATAAATGGAGCGTCAATTTGTGCATTTATTATCTGATAATCTTGGTATTCGGCGCTCAAATTATTCAGCATAGCCTTACCGTTGAAGTCACTTTCGTCATTTGCCTTTGTTAAACTCACCGCTAGTTTTCCGGTTAACAAATTCAGCTCTGGCGCTAACTGTTTCACAATGGAATTAAGATAGGTTACTGACTGTTCAGGCACTAAAACCGATATATTTTGCTCATCGTGAAATAGATTCCCTAATAAACCAGAAGGCAAAGTAAACTCATGGTTCCCAGCTAACTTGTAGGGTTGAATCTGGCCGTTAACTTGATGGTTAAAATCGATACTACTTATATTGACAGTATTTGCAGTAATGCCTTGTAATTTTGATTTCCCGTTGCCACTGATTTGTTGAAATTCAGCGAAACTAAGGCTGAGATCGTTACTAACCGTTTTCACCGCAAATTTATCATTTTGAATCCCTTGCAGCTTAGTTTTAAGATTAACGGTTAACAGAGCGATTGTGTCTTGCTCAATGTTAAAATCAGTGACCAGAGAACGAATAGTTAAAGCTTTATTTGTTAACTCGTTAGCCTGAATCTGACCATTACCACGTGTTTTCCAAGGGCCATCAGCGCTTTTTAATAAAGCGAAATCGAAGCGAGTATTAACGGATTTAATTGTGCCTAAATCGGTTGTTACATCGCTAATCTGAAAAAGGTTCTTAGTACCGCTAATTCGAGTTTCTTCAGCCTCTTTTAAAATACTCCCAGAGGCCGTGATATTTAGTTTTGCGTCAATAGATTGAGCACTATCAGCACTTAAAATAGCTGTTGCATTGGAATTTAGTGTCATCTGATAATTTAATTTCACATCGTTTTGACTACTTATTTGAATATCATTCAACTTAATTTTTACTGGATTTTCCACTGCATTAGACATGAGGTTAATTTCTGGCAGCGTAATACCCGATTGAGATACAGTATTAAGTGCAGGGATGTCTATTAACCAAGAATCTAGATTGACTGCAGTGGTAACCGCTGTCGCCGAACTACATTGACTCGTTGTTACTTGAGTGTGTAAAGAGCTGAGGTCTATTTGCAGTTGCAACGATGTCAAAATTAACTGGGTATCTATGACCCCATCAACTTGCAGTGGGATCGCACAATTATCAAATGTAATAACATTGCTGAGGTTAAACTCATGTTGGCTTTGAAGCATTGACCCTGAGTATTGAAAATGGCTTTGAATTGGCATTTCCATCAAACCTTGCCAATCTTTAATATAGCCTTGATAAGGCTGACTCATTATTTCAAGTTGCTGGCTTTGCGATAAAATTAACTTTCCAGACCAATTAAAATCGCCGCTAACATTGCCTTTAGCTATCACCAGATTTGCCTCTATGTCACCTCTAATGGCCAGTTCCGAGCGACTGGGTTGAAAAATGCGAATACTTAAAACGTGTTCAAAAAGATAAGAATCTATATTGATTTGGTCAATTTTAATCAGCGGCAAAAGCTCTGGCAGTGACCATAACTCATTGTTAGCTACTGTTTGCTCAAATGCGACAGGGCTTGCTTCAGGATCAGCGTCTGATGAGTAGGGGATTTGTTGATGGAGTACATCTATGCGTTCGATATTGACATTGGCTTGAGTAATAAAATTGCGTTTAGAAAACTCGCTTGAGGCAATAGTATATTCTGCGTTATTGATTTGAATCTCTATACCTTCGGCCTTGAGACATAATGTTTTGATGACTAATAAAGGATCCATACCAACGTCGAAGTCTAAACATTCTATGGAAACATCCTCTGTTAGCCAAAAGGAACTTACCCATTTTACCAACGAGTTTCTAGACACAAACGAAAACAGCAGCGCTAAAATAAGCACCAAACACAAAACGACGAAAGTTCGTATTACTTTACTGATGGTTGATTTCTTTTGTGTCACTTAGGTTATCTTCCTGATTTCTAATGCACTTTGTTAAGTCATTGTGTTAAATCATTATACTCAGTATTTAGATACGAATTTAAACTGAGTTTAGATAATTGAATATTAACATGGACATTACGCAACATAATTAATTCCTTAAGGTTTTTTTATATCTCCTAGATAGGCGCTTTGTAGGTAAGATATTCATTATTTATCGTCGAAGATGAGTTGCCCAAACAGGTGAACTTGATTTACGGTGTACTTCCTAAAACTTTCTAAATAGAGGTACCTAGTGGATAGGCCAACAAAGGATGAAATAAATCAATTACCGATATTTGTCGGCTTACCTGTAGATAAAGTAGAAGTTGTGACTACTGACAAACGAGCAAAACAAGTTTTACAAATACTAGAAGAGCATGTTGCACTTGGTTTTGATACTGAATCTAAACCTGTATTTGTTAAAGGGGAGGTTTCTGATGGCCCTCATTTAATTCAGTTATCCACGCTTAATAATTCATATTTATTTCAAACGCATTTTTTGGACGCGTTAACTGTAATTTTGCCTATTTTGCAAAATCCAGAGATTAAGAAAGTAGGGTTCGGCTTAACCGTTGATCGAAAGTTGTTGCGTAAAAAATTTGCTGTTGAATTGGTCAATACAGAAGAGTTGTCTAGTTCAGTGATGCAACATCTTAATCTAAAGGACAAGGTTGGGGCGAGATTAGCGGTTGCCATGGTACTGCATCAAAAACTCTCGAAATCTGCACAGAAAAGTAATTGGTCAAATATAACGTTAACAACAAAACAAATACTTTATGCATCCAACGATGCTTACGCGAGTTTATGTGTGTATAACAGGCTACAGCAGCATTAAATAAAAAATAGGGAAGGGTTATGGTTGTTGCATAACGCTAAATGAAAATCCACTAAAGTGCTGTTCTGAGGCGATACCTATGTGCTTTTTAAGACCTCAAGCACAGTATTCTTGAAAATATAACAGCAGCGGGATAACCGCGATACCGAAAGTGATAACCATACCAATAACGCCTGGTTTTAATAAATAGCTTTTAGCGGGTGCTTTAGGGTTATAAATTACATTTACGCTGCCATCTTCATTTTTTTTGATCTTATTTAACTGGGTTTTAAGGATGAATTTAGCATTGTGCGAGGCAATTATAATCCATGGAGACACTCGTTTTCCTTGATACACTTTACCTGAGACCTGATACGCATATAACGAGTTCACTTTATATTCTTGGTCGGATAAAAGAATTTGCGGTACTCCCGATTGTTCAACAGAGGCTGTTAATAAAGTACCTTTTGCTACAGGCCACTGTCGTATTAAAATTTGTTTGATAAAAGAATATAAGCACACTATCAACAGGTAGAAGACGACAAAAAAGAGTACACCTTGCTTTTCTCCTTCAGAGGCTAGCCCCCACATTTCTTTTGTATACTCAATCATCTGTTTAATTACCTCAATTGTTGTTTTATATCAGAAACAACAGTTTGATAGTTTCCAAAAATAGTAATACATGCGTCAGCGTTACATATTGAAGTGTAGATACGAAATGCCGAATTGCTGTCCTTTTTAGACAACTCCGATACTTTAAACTGGTTCAATCTATACGAGTTACTGTCTAAACTTAAATCCGCTACCAAGTTTGAAATAATGCTTTGATTAAAATCATTAGCAGTAACAATCACTTCACAAATGTCAGACTTAATATTATTTGCTGAACAATAATAAGATATTTGCGTTTGATTACTTCGTTTTATATTTCGGACACAATTGCTGGGCAATTCAATTTTCCGATCAAAAAAATAGCTATAACGGGTTTTGAATCAGACGCTTCAACACAAAACCCTAAAAGTACCAATAAGCTGAGGTACCGTTGTTTCATAAATACTTTTTCACTACAAAAAACTAAATTATTTAGCTATAGCTAACAATAACTAAATAATTTAGCTAAAGGTTAATAAATTCGCAAAATATAACCATGATTCACTTACCACATTGAGAAAAAGTATTTATTTGCAGCTATTTAAACCCATGTAACACTCTAAACAATCACTTCATTTTAGCTATTGCTAGGCTGTCAATTTTCAAATACCAATAAAATGACACTCAATTATTCTTTTAAAATACTAATGTTTGAAATGCTAATCACAAAGTACTGAGATCACAGAGATAAACTAGAATAGGTAATCGAGAAATTTTTAAACAAGGCTCGATTAACCACTAACTAGTAAGATTTACTAACTGGGCCTTGGTAGCGTTCAATAATTGAAACGTCAGTCGATGCTTGTAAGTTTCCGAGAAAGAAAAACACTTTCAATTATTAACCAAAGAGTAATTTCTAGCTGTTTGTAGAAACAAAAGCAAAACATTCAATCAGATCATATTTCAACGATCAGTGTTTAAAAGTATCTAGGGCTTTATAAGAAGTGAACCTATTAAATCATAGTATTCAATAATTGCCATTCAACAAGCCAACTCCAATCAAATTAAACGCAAGAGTTCCTACAAAAATAATTTAATTATTAAATTCAAAGAGGGGTGAAAAAATCTCATTTAGCCTCAATACGTCAATTCTAGTGGTGTCGGGCAGCGAGAGTAAGCACTTATTAATAAAACTATATTTAATTTAACATAATATACATTATACGAATATTAGTATTAATGTGGATGAGAGGGCTTCTCGGGCGTTTTTGATAAAATATGGGCTTATTTAACGAGTCTGTGTGCTTCTGCTTTTTGAATTTAACGTACCTAAGTTGTCAGAATTTACGTACGGTGCTTTTACGCTTATTTTTGTTTTGAGCAATGTATATTCAATTAGAAGATTTGTTTTAGAGGAATTTATTTTCTGTGGCCATTTAATCTTTGTTGGATCTTCACTTTAACTTAATAAGCACTCATCCGTTTCAATTGAGTGTTTAGAGGTTCGAACATACTCTTATAAGATTCAGAGTTTTAAGATTTTGGGAATTAAGATTTAGGGTTTACTCAGGAATGATTCAGGAAGTTATTACATGAAGCTTTTGAAATATGGTTAATGATCGTTTCTTAGAACGGTATAAAAAGTGGTCGGTATTTACCGACCACTAGTTTTTTTAGAAGTAACGAGAAATTAACTATTAAGGAATTGATCGACTTGTTTTTCCGCTTCTTCTTTGGATTTTCCATAGGACTGCTGGACCTTACCAACTAACTCTTTACGAGTACCTTCCATTTTATCAAGGTCATCATTGGTAATCTTTCCCCAGTTCTTCTGTACTTTACCTTTTAACTCTTTCCAGTTGCCTTTAATTTGATCATCATTCATAAAATTCTCCGTTTAGTGTTGAAGTTAAATAAGACGTTTGTTGACTGCACTAGGTATGGAGCAAAGACTGGACCATGTGGACGTGGCAACTCGTTTGGTATGCTCAAATTGGCTAAATGCATTGATTTAAAAGAATTATTTTCTTACCTATCTTTTTTATTGGTTCAAAATTGTGTTTTCTAGACTAATCTAATATCTGCATCTGTGAAAATATTACAGTGTCAGGGTTACAAAATTGCATGATTAGAAGAGTTTCAAGCTGGACACATTGTGTCTCAGTAGCATGGATAACTTATGGGCAAATTGAATGACAGATAAATGGACACTATTTGCAGAGATTTTAGGCGGCGTCGGACTTTTCTTGCTTGGCATGATAGTTATGACTGACGGTTTAAAAGATCTCGCAGGTAAATTAATTAGAGTTCGTTTAATGGAATACACTCGCAGCCCCTACTCTGGCGCACTTTGTGGCGCGTTGAGTACAGCCATTTTACAATCCTCTAGTGCAGTAACTGTGGCAACGGTCGGCTTTGTAAGAGCTGGTTTAATGACTTTTAGTCATTCGCTAGGCGTTATATTTGGCGCTAACATAGGAACAACCATTACCGGATGGTTGGTTTTATTGTTTGGGTTTAAACTTAAACTCGGTGTAATTGCGTTTCCGCTTATTTTTAGTGGCGCTCTTCTTCGTCTGTTTGCTAAAACGAACTTAGCCGCATTAGGGCTAACTATTGCGGGTTTTGGACTTATTTTTGTAGGAATAACTGAACTCCAACAAAGTATGTCTAGCCTGCGAGATTTTTTCTCATTCGAAGGTTTGTCGGTTTCCACCTTATTGCAAAAATTAACGGTTTTAGGTTTTGCTATCCTTTTTACCCTCGTTACCCAATCATCAAGCGCCGGTGTCGCCGCTGCATTAACTGCGCTTTATTCCGATTTAATTGATTTTGAAGTAGCAGCAACCCTGGTGATAGGAATGGACATTGGCACTACTGTAACCGCACTAATGGCAACAACGGGGGCATCTATAGCCGCTAAGCGTACTGGCTATTCTCATGTGATTAATAATCTATTTACAGGTGTAACCGCTTTAATGTTTGTTACGCCTTTTGTAGTGGCATGGGAATATCTTACGGCAGAGCCTATCGTTGAACATGCAGAAATAGCGCTAATTACTTTTCATTCGGCGTTTAACTTACTCGGGATCATTATTGTTTTACCCTTTAGCAACGTTTTTGCAAAAGTGATAGAACGCTTAATTCGATCTAATCAAAAAACAAATTCAGATCAGTTAGACGACAGCATTCTTAATCAACCTTCAATTGCACTAGATTTAGCGCTGGATTCGTTAAGAAAACAAATGATTTCGTTATTAAAAACCACGTCAGAAATATTGCAAAAAGACACTTCAATGGCCACTAAACTGGTTGAACTACAGACCGATATTGATGTTTCTCGTGAATTTATAGATTCCATCCCGGTTGAAAACAGCGCGCAACAAGAACGCCTATTAAATATGATCCACACTTTGGATCATATGCAAAGGTTACATGAACGATGCGAAGAATTACCCAGTCAAAGGTTTTCTAATTCCCTACCCACTGAACTCAATGATTGGTCTATTAAACTAAACGAGGCAATAACAACATTAGTCAGCGGAATTGAGCAAAACCAATGGTCAACACCAATGAAAAAAGTGACTGAAATATACAAAAAACTCAATTCTGAACATCGGGAATTTAGGCATAATATACTTACAAGAGTAACCAACGATGAGTTTAACATAGTAGATGCAACTAACATGCTGGATGCTTTTCGCTGGTTAGTCCATGTCGCCCAACACATTGAAAGGTGTGCAAACCACTTGTCAGAGTCAAGGGCTTTGACAAATGGTTAACTCCATTAGATTTATAATTTCTTTCTACGTCTACCTTCGGCATCTGCGGCTTTAATGCAATGCATGACTTTTCTATGGGTTACTTCATAAGGCTCATTATGGATAGTTTCACCCTCAGCACATGCTCGTTTAGCAACTTTCATTAGATCATCTTCCGTGGGATCAATCATTCCAATATCCTCAAGACAAATAGGTAAACCGATTGATTGACAAAAATCGAATACTAAATCAATGGTTTTACTGGGCCTATCAGTGAGAAACATCATTGCTTGAAGTCCAATTGCGACTTTTTCACCATGATAATAATTGTGAGTAGCTGCGATAGTCGTTAATCCGTTGTGGATTGCATGTGCTGCTGCCAAACCGCCACTTTCAAAGCCTAATCCACTTAATAACGTATTGGCCTCAACCACATGTTCAAGTGCGGGCGTTACTATGCTGCTTTCACAAGCGCGTTTTGCATATAGACCATATTCAATCAAGATTTCATGACATAACTTAGCTAAGGCATAAGCACTTAATGGCCCTACTCTGCCGGTCATGTTTGTGCCGCGTTTTACTCTGCAATCTTCAGCTTCAAACCAAGTGGCAAATGCATCTCCCATGCCTGCCACTAAAAATCTTACCGGAGCGTGGGTTATGACATTAGTGTCGACTAAAACCACCTCAGGGTTATGTGGCAGTACTTCATATCGATTAAATGAACCATCGGAATTGTATATTACGGATAACGCGCTACATGGTGCGTCAGTAGAGGCAATGGTTGGAATTAAGATGATCGGACAATTTTGTTTGTAGCCGACAACTTTAGCTGTATCAAGTGTTTTACCACCGCCAATACCAATAATCACATCACTGGTGTCACCGGAAAACCGTTCACATAGCTTGGTTATTTCTTGGTCGCAACATTCACCACCAAAAAGCTGTAGTTTAGAATCATTTAATTGACCCAAAGCCTCTTTAAACATTCCATTATTACTATCAGTAACAAATTTATCAGCTATGATAAAAGCTCTCTTGCCGTGTCTTGCTACTTCTTCAGGCAGAATGCTTAGTGCTTGGTCACCTTGAACATAACGACCTGGGAATATCGAAGTGGAAATCATCTGAAAGTCCTCGCTGTTGTTTGAAGATGTATATTAATTTAAAGCAATAGCCACGTTTTATGTTGATCTACATCAACAACATTTGCTTCTTAGGGATACAAACTAGTAATACCATTTATATCGCGATCATGAAGGAACTATAATCAGACTGATACATACAAAATATGTATGAGGTCAAAGAAATATTACGCCGAACGATGTAAACATTATGTCGCTCTAACTATCGGGTAAGGAACATGTATGGATTTTAAAGATTACTATCAAGTTTTAGGTGTCAAAGATGACGCTGATTTAAAAGAGATTAAAAAGGCCTATCGTAAACTTGCACTCAAACTTCATCCCGATATGAATGCTGCTCCAGACGCAGAAGAAAAGTTCAGAGAAGTGGCTGAAGCCTACGAAGTATTGAAAAATGAAAACAAACGAGCCGAGTATGATCAATTAAAACGTTACGGTGCTCAAGGAGGACAAGGGTTTGATGTCCCGCCCGATTGGCAGCCTAGTGGAAACTATGAACATTCACCCGGTTCTGGAAGTGCTGATTTTTCCGACTTTTTTAATTCAATTTTTGGTGGTGCAAATCGTCAACATCGACAATCACGTCAAACAGAGTCTGACTTATTTAAGGGCCAAGATGTTGAATTAGAAGTACCACTGTTTTTGGAAGAATCTGTTAAAGGCATAGTGAAAAGAGTGGAATATACGGTTCCTAATTTAACCGGTAATAGAGTCGAACAGCTGAAGAAGTCACTTGAAGTTAAGATTCCTGAAGGGACCTCTGATGGCGAGCGAATTAGAGTTAAAGGTCAAGGTGTACCAGGAAGTGAAAGCAAATTAAATGGCGATTTATATTTACATATTCGTTTAATACCCCACCCTTTATTTGATGTTCAGGGCCATAACCTGTTACTTACCTTACCCTTAGCTCCTTGGGAAGCTGCACTTGGTACTAAGCTCGAGGTGCCGACGTTGTACGGGAAAATTAGTCTTAATATTCCAGCTAATAGCCGCTCAGGACAAAAGTTACGTGTGAAAGGTAAAGGGCTTAAGCATAAACAGCAGCAAGGTGATCTTTTTGCCGTGATTAAAATAGATATTCCAAGCAAAACAACTCCTGAAACAGAAAAATTGTGGGCTCAATTAGCTGAAGCCGCTAATTTTGATCCTAGAGCAGATTGGAGCAATTAAGATGTCAGAAATTACACTTCACCTTTCAATTCATGAGTTATGTGAATACGACGAAATTACCCAAGACTCGATTTACGCAGTTGTAGAATACGGGATAGCCATACCAATTGAAGGAAATACTATTTCTGAATGGATTTTTGATTTAGACAGCGCTCACTGGATAAAAAAAGCCGTTCGACTTAATCAGCAATTTCAGATTGATTGGGTTGCTACTGCAATGGTCATTGAGTTAATGCGTCAAAAAGAACAATTAGAGAGAGAAAACGACCAACTAAAAACTAGAATAGAGCGTTTGCTTTAGTGTAAATATTTACGGTTTTAATAAGATAAAGGTCAACTATATTTGTAGTTGACCTTGTCTATTTCAATTAAATTGTATCCTCAAAAACGGCCAGTAAATAGAACAAAAAAGCGTTTTTCTGAAGGCGAATTTGCATCAAAGTCATTTAAATAATGCCACTTTTTAAGCACGTCTACTTGACACAAACGGCCCATTTTTATTTATAACTACTCGTTAAAAACAGCACGATAAAACACACTAACAATACGATTTTGAACAATTTGAATTCGAAAACCTATAATCCTTAAGGTCGAAGCAACTTCGCTTTGAATTGTTAGAAATTTCCATGGAAAGAATATTCAATCTATACTGCTGTTGGCCTGCAAGAGTTACGCATAACCTTGCGTAACTTCACATTATCATCAAAATCAAAATAAGACTGTCTAATTTAGTTAAAAAACACACTGTATAGCCTGATATTTGAACAATTTATTAGGCTTTTTTTAAGGTGTATTTTTTAATTCTCTAAGCCAAATATTTCTGAAACTGACTTTATTTCCGTGGTCTTGTAATTGAATTGGTGCGCAGCCATGAGCCTCATAACTTGGTGCTCCAATCCATTCTGTTTTACCTTTTATTTCGGTGTGGTTTTGTACAACAACTCCGTTATGTAAAACCGTAATAAAAGCAGGAGAAGTTAATCTATCCCCATTAAATTTTGGGGCCTTATAAATGATGTCATACACCTGCCATTGACCTGCAGGTCGCATTGCATTAACCAATGGTATACTTTGTTTATAGACGCTAGCTGCTTGTCCATTTACATAAGTTTGATTGTTGTATGAATCTAATATTTGAATTTCATATCTTTGCTGCAAAAAAACACCACTGTTGTGGCGTTGTTGTCCCTCAAGCCCCGCTACTTCTGTTGGCGTTTTCCACTCTAAATGCAATTGAATATCGCAAAATTCTTTTACAGTTTTAATGTCTCCTGCTCCAGGATTAACAGTCAAGCTGCCATTTTCAACTATCCATTTAGCATCTTCATTAGATAAAGATCGCCATCTAGACAAATCAGTCCCGTCAAATAATACAATTGCATCGGAAGGTGGACGATTCTCTGATGCCGAAATAACCTTAGGGACAGGCTTCCAAACCTCGGTTTTTTCAGCTTGTTGCCAAGGTTCAATAGGCGCTTCACCAGCAATACTTTGGCCCCCAGAAAGAGCAAAGCCTATCGCAAGCATTAGGGGGATTTTTGAAAAACAGGAAATGAATAAATATTCTGTTTTTGGGGTTATCTGGCCCATGCTCTATCTCCTTTTTTATAATCCAAATCGCCGTTATAAGATCCTGGGATCGCTACATGGCGTAAGACTTTTGTTGCTCCCAATTCAGAGCTAAAAAAACTAAACAAAACTAATTGTTTGAGCATCGTAAAATAGTGAATAGGAACGGATTTATTCGCTATTTGTTGTTTGTTTTGATGAATATATTGTTTAGCTTCGGTGTCGAGTTTAGTGAGTAACTGCGTTCTCTGGTTTTCACTAAGAAGAAGGAAGGCTTGATTAAATTCATCACTAGCTTGTTTTTCAATCTCTATAAGCCCTTTTTTAAATATCTGTTGTTCTTCGGCCGTATAACAATCTGTAATTATTATGGCTATGGTTAGACCTACATTGGCTTGCTTCGCGCCAGGAGTATCAGTTTGCGGAATAATGGTTTCTCCCAATTGGTTGAACAAGATAACGTCTTCTTGATTAAAGCTCGTATCAGTTAAAGATACCTTTGGCCGTAAGTCATAAGCCAGAGATTGACCACCAATAAATGCAGTGCCGGTGGCTGCAGCAATCATTTTTAGTAATTCTCGTCTTTGCATTACAAATTCCCTTTTTTAAGTTCTTCCACTGCAAAAGCGGCAGCCCTAGCGGTCAATGCCATATAGGTTAATGACGGATTGACGCAAGATGCAGAAGTCATACATGCTCCATCAGTTACAAACACGTTTAGTGCGTCCCAAACCTGATTATTTCCATTTAACACCGAGGTTTTGGGATCTCTGCCCATACGCGCAGTTCCCATTTCATGAATTCCCATTCCTGGGTAATAGCCTGCATCAAAGCCTTCAATATTCTTTAACTTTGCAGCATCAAAAAAATCGATTGCATCTTGTTGCATGTCTTTGCGCATTCGATACTCATTTTCCTTAATTTCAACGTCCATGGCTAAAACCGGTAACCCCCATTTGTCTGTTAGTTTATGGTTTAAATAGATCCGATTTTTATGGTCAGGTAACATTTCTCCGAACGCAGTCATACCGATCCGCCAAGCTCCAGGTTCACTGATTTGTTCTTTTAAATTCGCTCCAATACCCATTTCCGCAACATCCCGCCCCCAGCCTTGACGGCTAGCACCGCCTTGATAACCAAAGCCTCTTAAGTAGTCTCTGCTATCACTCCCCCAATTTCGGTAGCGAGGAACATAAAAGCCACTGGGTCGGCGTCCGTAATAATATTTATCATCGAAACCTTCAACCTCAGCCGAGGCCCCTGCGCGAAAATGATGGTCCATAACATTGTGACCTAATTCACCACTACTGCTGCCAAGTCCTCCCTGCCAAATGTCAGTAGCAGAATTCATTAATAACCAGGCAGAGTTTAGTGCAGATGCATTAACAAACACGATTTTACTGTTGTATTCGATTGTTTGATTAGTCTGGGCATCTATGATCATTACGCCTGTGGCACGTTTTTTATCTTTGTCGTAGATTATTTCTTTTACAATGGAAAATGGGCGCAAAGTTAAATTGCCGGTTTTAACGGCGGCCGGCAATGTTGAAGACTGAGTACTAAAATAGGCACCAAATGGACACCCGTACCAACATTTATTGCGATATTGGCAGCCTGTCCTACCTTCACTGGGTTTCGCTTCTGTCATATTGGCCGTTCTACCGGGAATTAGATGACGAGTTCCTTTAAAAGCTTTTTTAATTCGCTTGGCGACTTCTTTTTCAACACAATTTAACGCCATGGCAGGTTGATATATCCCGTCAGGTAAAACATCTAAACCGTCACGATTTCCGCTAATTCCTGCAAATCTTTCCACATAGTCATACCAGTCAGAGAGATCTTCATAACGAATCGGCCAATCCACTGCTACGCCCTCTTTTTGATTGGCTTCGAAGTCTTCTGCATTTAATCGATAACTTTGACGTCCCCACAATAAAGAACGCCCTCCCACATGGTATCCACGAAACCAATCAAACCTTTTATCTTCGGTATAGGGGGCATCTTTCTCATTCGCCCACATACCAAAAGTTGACTCATTTAATGGATAATCACGACTAAGCACCGGGTAGTCTTGTTTCATGTCTTGGGTTGCTAAATCTCTATGGGGGAAGTCCCATACTTCTTTGTGAGCGTTTTTATAGTCTTTGATGTGTTCTACGTTTTTACCTCGTTCTAACATCAAAACCTTTAAACCTTTTTCACACAGTTCTTTGGCCGCCCAACCACCACTAATTCCGGAGCCCACGACTATTGCATCATATTCGTTTGTCTTCATAGTTCGTCCTTTTAAGCTGTAGCTTCTTAGAAGGTAAATTTTTACTGCTTCGACGTGACGAATGCACGATTACAAAGCATTTACGTATCATTTACTTATTTGTAATGTTAAACGTTTAAGAAAAGTTTGACTAGGGGGGCAATTCAGAAAATAAACAAGATAGTAAAATTAGTAATATTCTTAGTGGTTTTACTAGTTTTGTTGAAGCAAAAATCGTTTAAGCCAAGCTCCTAATTTAAGAAGCTTGGCCTATTCTTTTTGGGTTTTACAACAGTTTTCTGATCACGAACTGCAGGATTCCGCCATGTTTGAAATATTCAAACTCGTTGGGAGTATCGATGCGAATATCAGCATCAAAACTAAAGGGTTGTTTATTGGCGCGGTGAACATTGACCACGACACTCTTCTGATCACTGGATATAGCATCAATGTCGTAGGTTTCAGTGCCATCTAGCTTGTAAGTTTCTGCACTTTGTCCTGATTTAAATTGTAATGGTAATATGCCCATTCCAATTAAATTTGATCTATGGATCCGCTCATAACTTTGGGCAATAACGGCTTTGATTCCTAGCATTAAAGGTCCTTTTGCAGCCCAATCTCTAGAGCTTCCAGTTCCATATTCCTTGCCTGCAATAACGATAGTTGGCGTTCCACGACTTTTATAAACTTCAGCGGCTTCAAATACGGTCATTTCCTCAGACTCTGGCTGCAAACGAGTCCATCCACCTTCGGTTCCAGGTGCAAGTTGATTTTTTAAACGCACATTTGCAAAGGTGCCTCGCATCATGACCTCATGATTACCACGTCGTGAACCATAGGAATTAAAATCCGTTTTATTGACGTTTTGTCGCTGTAGATATTTTGCTGCTGGAGTATCTAATCCAATAGTGCCAGCTGGTGAAATATGATCAGTAGTTACACTATCACCTAATTTTAGAAGACACTTAGCACCTTCAATGGGGTCAATATCGGTAGCCGTCGCTGTCATTTTTTCAAAAAATGGCGGGCGTTTTACATAGGTTGATTCTGGCCAATCATAAATATCGGAATCAACCGCTTCGAGGTCATTCCAAATCTCTCCACCGTCATAGATAGAGCCATACTTTTCAGTAAACATGCTTTTATCCACTACTTTTTCGACAATCTCGGCTATTTCCTCATTACTCGGCCATATATCTCTTAAGTAAATAGGTTTTCCATCTTTGCTGGTGCCTAGGGGTTCTGAGGTCAGATCTATATTCATGTTACCTGCAAGCGCATAAGCAACAACAAGAGGTGGAGATGCTAGATAGTTTGTTTTGACTTCTGGGTGAATGCGACCTTCAAAATTACGGTTGCCTGAAAGAACCGAAGAGACTGTGAGATCCCCTGAATTGATCGCTTTCGATATAGGATTCGGAAGAGGACCTGAATTGCCGATACAGGTTGTGCAACCATATCCCACAAGGTTAAAGCCTAGTTGATTCAGCTCTTCAGTTAACTCAGCCTTATCTAAATACTCTGTCACAACTTGTGAACCTGGGGCAAAGCTGGTTTTTACCCAAGGATGAACATGCAAGCCCAATTTATTGGCATTTTTAGCCAATAATCCTGCGGCGACTAACACAGATGGATTCGAGGTATTAGTGCAGCTTGTTATTGCTGCGATGACGATAGCACCATCTTCGATGTCAAAGCTTTCACCATTGTATTGGCATTCGACCTTTTTACTAATGGGCTCTTGCCCCTGCCCGCCTTCATTTTCATAGCGGCCTTCGATGGTATCCTTTGGCGCTATTTTCAGATCAGATTGATCCGACACCCATTTTTTAAAGCTACTGGCAGCATCATTAAGGGCAATTCTATCTTGGGGTCTTTTGGGTCCAGCAATAGATGGAACTATGCTGGATAAGTCTAATTGTAATTTATCATGGTATTGGGCTTCACTTAGGCTATCTGAGCCCCACATTTTTTGCGCTTTGTTATATTGCGTAATGTACTCTATCTGTTCTTCGCTGCGACCGGTTAACCTTAAATAGGTTACCGTTTGTTCATCGATTGGAAACAAACCGCATGTGGCTCCGTATTCGGGCGACATATTTGCAATAGTTGCTCTGTCTGCGACCGTCAAATGTTGAATACCTTCACCGATAAACTCAACAAACTTCCCTACCACCCCAAACTCACGCAACTGCTGAGTAACCGCCAGGACCATATCGGTAGCGGTGACCCCAGGTGCAAGCTTGCCGGTCAATTCCATTGCAACAACTTCAGGAATTAGCATTGTCACTGGCTGTCCTAACATGGCAGCCTCTGCTTCTATGCCGCCTACGCCCCAGCCCATGACGCCAAGTCCATTTATCATAGTGGTATGTGAATCGGTGCCAACTAAAGTGTCTGGAAACAGAACTTTATTACTATCATCGGGATTTTCACTATCTTGTGCAAAGGTGACACGAGCCAAATATTCTAGATTGACTTGGTGAACAATGCCTTTTCCTGGCGGCACAACTTTGAAATTGTTAAAAGCTTTTTGTCCCCATTTTAAAAATTGATAGCGCTCTTTGTTTCTTTTTACTTCAATTGCAGTGTTATGTTTAAACGCATCTTTACTGCCGTACTCATCCACCATAATTGAGTGATCGATCACCAAGTCGACCGGCTTTAACGGATTGATTTTTTTAGGATCCCCTCCTAAATCATTCATAGCATCTCGCATTGCAGCTAAATCTACAACAGCTGGAACACCGGTAAAGTCTTGTAAAATCACTCGGGAAGGGACAAAGGCAATCTCGGTGGATGAGGCGGCGTTATTATCCCATTTTATTAAGGCATCAATATCTTCTGTTTGTACAAAATCGTTTTGACTATGCCGGAGTAGATTCTCCAGAAGCAACTTTGCAGTTAATGGAAGGCGTTGAAGTTGTTCAGCTGAACCAGCTTTATTAATGTCGTAAAAAAGGTAATTTTTACCGTCAACAGAAAGAGTAGATTGATACTTTGAAGATGAATCCATGGTGCTTCCTTTTGTGTGCATTTAAAAATGGTACTTTGAAAGACTGAGAATTAAATCTAATAGCTTTTAGAGCGGGTTCCCATCAAAATCGTTCCATTAAATAAAATATTCTTTGTTTATGTTCTTTGAGTAATTCAAAGCAATTTGTTAGCCAATTCGGCAATGGCCATTTGAAGGGGAAGATAGAAAGGAAGAGTGTTTAAAGTGTATAAAAATTTTTCACCCATTGTAAAAATTACATTTTCCACAAAGGGTATATAAGTTGAAGTTAATCAGCGTAATATTGTTCTCTGATTCTTTTAAAATCTCCGTTTTGTTTAGCTGTTCTAATTATTTGTTCAATCTCTGCTTGTCTTTCGGTAAATTTAGAAGATTTACTTAGCCCAAAAAAGTAATTGCGCTGAGCTTCTGGCTGATAGAGTGCAGGTACAATAGTTACTTCACTTTTTACGGTTTCCAATAACTTATTGGTACTATGAGCAAAATGCACAAAACCGTCTACCCTCCCTTTTTCTAGTAAACCTATTTTTTGTTTTAATGTAGATACTTTTACTGTTTGCGGCCTTTCAGTTAAGCTCAGTTCAGGAAAATAATTCCCGCGAATAGTAACCGCAAAAGTGGATTGTTTAAATTCCTCAAAAGAAGATAATCGATATTTATCTTCTAACTTCACGAATAAGGTGTTTTGAATTGATTCGTAACTCGGTTGCAAAATAATGAAGCCCTGATCCGGCGCAGCATAATGGTGGACTCCAACCACTAAATCTAAATGACCATTCCTGAGTTCAACTAATCGACGACCAAAAGATAATGGTGTTATGACAAGATCGGCATTCAATTTATCCGCCATATAATGTAAATACTGTGCATGCAATCCGTTGGGAAATTCTGGCGAAACGGAAGAGTGTAATATATCTTTCGCTGTGCTCTTTGTTGCCATCGTTAAACAGCTAAGCAGGATAAAACAAAACAATTGAAACTTTTTAATAACGAAATCCTTAGTACTCGAAACTACTTTGACTAATTTAAATTTTATTATCCGTTAACTATGCACAGATTTTTAAGTAATTTATGGCTATTTCTGATTAACGCTTATGATCTTTTAGCCATTCATTTAATAATTTAATTTGACCGCATTTATAAGCAGCATAAGTTATCCGCAATGCATTAGACAAAACCTCATTGTCGGTCCATTTGGTTTTATCGCGGATTTCATTGTAACAGCTCATGGCATCTTTGGTTACGTAACCACGAACTTGTTTATGACCCAGCTCTTTTTGACGTTGTCGATAGCGTTTTTGCTTCTCTGCGTTTGCGACTTTTTTCTGGTTTTTTTGCATTTAATATAATATCAATAAAATTTAACGTTAGAATAGCTACAAAATAACAGTTTGTTTGGAAAATTTCACTGTTCAGAGTTGTTTAGCTTACAAGTGTTCGCTAAATTAGACACTTTATAAACTAGAAGAAGCCTAAATGAGTAATTTTAAATCAAGTTTTAGCCGTGAAGATCTCTTAGCATGTAGTCAAGGGGAGCTTTTCGGGCCAGGTAATAGTCAATTACCCGCTCCGAATATGCTTATGATGGACCGTATTGTAACGATAAGCGAAACAGGCGGAAAATACGATAAAGGGTATATTTTAGCCGAGTTAGATATTTCTCCTGATCTTTGGTTTTTCGATTGTCACTTTCCTGGTGATCCAGTTATGCCTGGTTGCTTAGGACTCGATGCAATGTGGCAGTTAGTTGGATTTTTCTTAGGATGGTGTGGCGGACCAGGTAAAGGACGTGCCTTAGGAGTTGGTGAAGTCAAATTTACTGGGCAAATTCTTCCTACAGCCAAAAAAGTTACCTATAAAATTAATATGAAGCGGGTAATAAAACGTAAATTGTATATGGGAATGGCTGACGGTGTTGTTGAGGTGGATGGCAGAGAAATCTACGCTGCTGAAAACCTAAAAGTTGGTTTATTTCAAGACACTAGTAGTTTCTAGTATTTTAAGAACCCACTAAAATACAAAAGCCCCTTTCGGGGCTCATTTTCCTAACGGCTGTTTAAACCAATATTACGGTCTTCGATAGCCTCTCGCCATCCTCCTAACCACTCGGAACGAGATTCAGTTGTTTGAAATGGACAGATTTCTTTAGAACGTCCTGAAATACCTGCTTGATAGCCTTTTGAATGAGCACGGGAAAGTTTGTCGCGTTTTTGTCTTTTCATTGAGTGACCTCTTGTTTAAACAAATACATGTGATTATCTGAACCACAATACTGAGACTATCTGAAACACAAAAGGGTTCAATATGCTACTGCATAAAAATTCCCAATTTATTAATAAATATATGATTAGTTTAGGTTTTTATCTTTACACCAATTTTGAATATAGGTTTGTTTTTTAAGACCAAATTAATATTTCAATTTTGTGACGTCAACGAATGCGCGGTCTAGATTGAAGTTAATCAAAAATCATAAAAAAGCCCCGAAACAAATGTCGGGGCTCAAAGTTAATTTTTGTTTAGCTCTAAAAGATGATTAGGCTTTAAATTTTTGTCTTAATCGACCACCGAAGACGAATAAAACAAGTCCCAATAAATAGTATAAACTACCACCTTTACGCTCAACAGTCTCTTTAACTAAATGACAATCATCGATACTCCCGCCAGGAATAGGCACTAATTTAACTGCCACAGACATATTCTGGAAAATCGTATTACCACGAGCATCTAGTGCTAACTCGCCATTAATGGCGGTGCGCTCGCGATATATCACTGCTGTTGCGGTAATTTCATCGTTATCGTTAATATCAATGCCTTGCACGATGGTATAAGGGGTATCACAGCTTAATAAATCGTTTATATTGGTAAACTCTTCAGTATTGATATCGTAAAGAAAAGCTTCTTTTCGACGGCTACCGATCAAATCTGTGTCTACCTCACCTTCCCCAACAACTAAACCGTTGTTGTTGATGCCTCTGGCAATACTTGATGAGCTTTCAAAGAAGTCGTCCGGGAAACTAAGAACGTCACCACGATAATCATAAACAAAAAATTTATTACGAGTCGCTGAGGTGATAATTTTATTGGCATAACCAACGACAACGTCATTATCATTTATATCTAAAGCGGTACTTTCTAAATATTCTTCATCACTGATGAATCCATGCACATCGTCTCCATCAAAAACAGCGGCTTTGTTTATCACTACCGTCTGTGAATCCTGATAAAAGTCATTAGAAACGCCTACTGCGATGCCATTATTATTGATGGCATTAGCGCGGCTTTCATAGAACCTAGTATCACCAGGTGCAGGTTCTAATATTGTGCCCAGCTCTCTACTATTTAGAAGTTCTCCGCTTGAACTAAACTCCCAAATGATCGCCCTACGCAAAAATGTTTCGTCAACTGGATCGCGATTACCCAAGGAATTAGCGAGTTTTGACCGCACTCTGCCTTGATATTCATCACGGAGTTGCCTTAAACAGTATTCTTGAGGAATGTCGCCTCTAGCTTCTTTGTCGTCACATAAATCCACAACGTCATCAAAGCCGTCGATAACATCCACAGATCCATATCCAGCGACTTCAAAACTATCATTGATATCATTTGCAACACTTATCCCTCCCAACAGATCTTCAATGGGAGGAACTTCGATTGTGACACCGTTGATATCCATAAAACCACGAACGAGGAAATCTTGAACGTGGTATTTTAGGTTCAAGCCGTTTTCATTTCGGTAGTTGATTTTTTGGAATGGAGCTTCTCCAAAACCTACGATAGCAGAAAAGTTATTAATTCCGGTGGCCAAAGTATCAGCACTTTTTGTTAAACCTTGAAGATCTTGTTCGATGACATCGAAGCCAATTTTTTCTTCTACTTCAGTATTTTCCAATACATAACTTTGCACAGTTGCAATTTGTTGTAGAAAGGGATTGGTTGAATCATTACTTTGTGGGTAAAAGATGTTAGTCGTTGTAGCGTCGGAAGTGATGAAACTATATAAAATCAGTAAGTCATCATCATTAATATTGCCCACAGATGCGCCATCTGCATCTGTTAACGTATTAATTAATGCTTCGCTTTCAAAGTTAATTAAATCAACATCTATTGGCGGATTAAAAGGGTTAGCAATCGATGCTGCGACTTCCCCTCGATCATTAATTGCTCTAGCATAGCTGTTAATCCCTTTATCTCTTAAAGGTAATTCCACAACTGTATATTTTGCTGCTTGCGCTGAACAAATGGTTAGCGCACAAAGGGTTAGCCCAGAGGCCAGCCGATTCATTTTCATTACGTATCCTGTAAATTACTACTTAATTAGCTAATTTCGGTATTTTGATATAGCAAATACATTTGGGTATCTACATACCTTCTAGCTCATCCCATCGTGCATACGCTTTTTCCAGCGAACTTTCACAATCTGCTAGTTCATTGATTGCGGTATTAAATTCATCTTGGGACTGCTTAAAAAATTCCGGATCATTTATTTTACTTTGTAAAGCTTGGACTTCATTTTCCAGCTTTTCTATTTCTAGTGGTAAAGAATCTAGCTCTAATTGATGTTTATAAGACAACTTTTTTGTCTTTTTTATTACCGGTTGAGACTTAGGACTCGCTGATTTTACAGAAGTTTCGTCTTCTGTGGGTTTTTTTTCTGTTTGATACCAAGTTTCGATATCAGTATAACCACCAACAAACTCTTTAAGCTCACCATTGCCCTCAAAAAACAGGCTAGATGTTACGACATTATCAACAAATTCTCTATCATGACTTACTAAAATAACGGTACCTTGGTAACCGGAAATTAAATCTTCAAGTAACTCCAAAGTTTCCACATCTAAATCATTTGTTGGTTCATCTAGAATTAGTATATTTGAGGGCTTTAACAATAGCTTAGCCAACAATAATCTATTTTTTTCTCCGCCAGAAAGTGACCTAACCGGTGCGTTAACTCTATCTGGCGTAAACAAATAGTCCTGTAAATAACTCATAACATGCTTGTATTGGCCATTAACCAACAAATCACGCTTTCCGTCACCCACTACATCAATAACACTTTTATCTAAATCTAAGGCTAATCGGTGTTGGTCAAAATAGGCAACTTCTAGATTAGCTCCTTGTTTTACAGAACCCGACTGGGGTTGCAAACTACCTAATAACAAACGTATCAGGGTACTTTTACCACAGCCGTTGGGGCCGATTAAGGCAAGTTTATCGCCTCTAAATACATTTAATTCTAAATTATTAACAATAACTTTATTGTCAATTTCATAGTGCAAGTCGACGGCTTCAAACACAATCTTGCCGGAAGAGTTACTGGTACTAACGGTAGCTTTCGCTCTGCCTTGCAATTTATTCCTTTGCGAATGCTCTTGGCGCAGTGCTTTAAGTGCTCTTACCCGACCTTCATTACGAGTACGACGTGCTTTTATACCTTGTCTAATCCATTGCTCTTCTTGGGATAATTTTTTATCAAACTCAGCGTTAGCATTTTCTTCGTTTTTAAGATCTTCGGCTTTTTTATCTAAATAGGTTTGATAGTTACCAGGATAACTGGTGAGGTTACCGCGGTCTAAATCGATAATTCTGGATGCCACAGCGCGGATAAATGCTCGGTCGTGACTGACAAAAACTACCGCGCCTTTGTATTCCTTAACAATTCCTTCAAGCCACTTAATCATGTGAATGTCTAAATGGTTAGTTGGCTCATCTAGCAATAATATGTCTGGGTTCCCCACCAAGGCTCTAGCTAGCGCGGCTTTTCGACGCCAACCACCAGATAAAGAAGATAATTGCTGATTACCATCCAAATCCAATAAAGTCAGTACCTGACTAATTTGTTGCTCAAATTGCCAAGCATCTTGATGCTCTAACTTATGTTGAAGCTGCTCTAAAACTTGTAGATTTTTATCAGATGGATCGGTAGTCACTAAATTTATTTGGTGGAAATAGGCCTTTAATAACTCACCTGTTTCAGCCATACCTTCAGCGACATAATCAAATAGTGTTGACTCAACACTTTCCGGCGGATCTTGCGGAAGACGAGATATTTTAACGTTAGGTGAAATAATTCGTTGGCCATCATCTAATGGCTGGTCACCTTCTAAGACTTTTAGTAACGTGGACTTACCACAACCATTACGGCCTACTAAACAAATACGTTCGCCAGGGTGAACCACTAATTCGCCTTTGTTTAAAATGGCAGGATGTCCAAACGACAGTTGAGCATTTTTTAATTGTAATAAGCTCAAGCTAAAAACCCCTTCAGTTGCATTAAATCAAATGGCCAGCCTAATTCTTTCTGGTTGTCTTGGCGTTGGATAACCGGAATTCGTGCGCCATATAAATGGTATAACTGATGGTCTGATTTCACGTCAACAGTGGTAACTTCCAAGTCATAACTTGTCGCTACTTCTGCTAACAAAGCATGAGCTAAGTCACACAAATGGCACTGTTTTCCAGAATAGAATTTTAACTGCATGTATCAATTATCTCGTTTATCTAGTCTTGCTTGGTAAATATCCAGCAGTGGTGAATTTTAGGATTACGTTTGAAGTCTTCAGGCAATGTTTTTTGACTTATATTTTCCACCGATAGCCCCAGTAACTTAACGGCACTTTCATCCAATTTAAAACTGCGTAGATTATTAGAAAAAATAATCTCACCCTTTGGATTTAAGCGCTGGTAGGCATGTTCAAGCAGTTGCATATAATCACGCTGAACATCCCAAGTTGAATCCATTCTTTTAGAATTAGAAAATGACGGAGGATCGATAAATATTAAGTCATAAGTTTGCTGATGGTCGGTTAGCCAATTAATACAATCCGCTTGAATAAATTGATTTGCGCAATTGATGTTGTTCAACTGAACGTTTTGTTTCGCCCAGCTAATATAGGTTTTCGACATATCAACTGTGGTCACTGATTTTGCACCACCTAATCCAGCGTGCACAGAGACACTTCCGGTATAGGCAAAAAGATTCAACACATCTTTTTTGCTTGATCGTTGTTGCACAATTTGGCGGGTAATTCGATGATCTAAGAACAGTCCCGTATCAAGGTAATCAGACAGGTTAACTAAAAACTTAGCCCCATTTTCGTAAACCTCTAAGGTAACTTTCTTTTCAGCTACCTTTTGATACTGTTCACTGCCTTTTTGCTTTTGGCGTGTTTTCACTACAATTTGCGTTGAATTCACCCCAGTCACTTCGGGCAATGCCAAGAGTACGTCATGCAAGCGTTTACGGGTCTTTTGCTCTGGAATATCTTTTGGCGCAGCGTACTCTTGCACAACTAACCAATCAGCGTAACGATCTATTGCTACGTTGTATTCGGGCAAATCGGCATCATACAAACGATAACAGTTAGTATTTTGTTTGTTGAGCCAACGAGATAGGGACTTAATATTTTTAGCTAAGCGGTTGGCAAAATCTGATTGCGGCTTCACCGACTCTTTAACAATGACATTCTTTTCATCTAAAACGTAATTAACCAACTGACACTCAATAGCCCCGTTCATTAATTTGTAATCTTTATTGGCAACCAATTTCAGCTGTTTAAACAGGTCTCTATTAGCAGTGAGTAAACTTACTCGCCAACCTTGAAAGTGTTGTTTTAAATGTTCGCCCCATGATTGGAACACTGGTAATAGTTCAGTCAGCTCATTTAATCTTTCCCCGTAAGGTGGGTTAGACACTATGTAACCGGCTTCGCAATCAACTTGTAATTTAGTCGCATCAGAATTGAAAAAAGTAATGTGCTCAAGCATTCGGGCTGAATCGGCATTTTGTTTTGCAGTGTTTAAAACTCTTCTATCCAGATCATTAGCATATATTTTTGCCTCAGGCTGTACTTGAGCATCCAGTGCCTCATCAACTAATACTTGCCAAAGTTCAGCTTGATGTAATTTCCAATTGCTGAAGCCCCAGTGCTGTCTACCTAAGCCAGGAGCAATATTACATGCCATCAATGCCGCTTCGATGGCAATGGTTCCTGAACCACACATTGGATCAAATAATGGCTTAGAGCGATCATTATTCCATCCACTACGTAATAACATCGCACAGGCTAAATGTTCTTTTAATGGAGCTTGTCCCGTTTGCTGACGATAGTGACGTTGGTGTAAGCTGCGGCCCGAAATATCCACGTATACCGCAAAATTTTCTCTGCGTACTCGAGCATGAATTCTTATATCTGGCTGAACTTTACTGATCGAAGGTCTTTCGCCAAAATGATGGCTAAAGGTATCAACAATTGCGTCTTTAACCTTTAAAGCACCAAACTGGGTGTTATTAATCGTTCTATTGGTACCCACAAAATCAACCACAAAGGTATTTGAAACGCTAAAGTGATCCTGCCACGGCACAGTTGCAACAATATCATACAGCTCTTCGGCAGTATCTATTTTGCCTTCGGCCAATTGCACAAGAACACGATTCGCTAACCGAGACCACAGACAAACTTGGTATACGTCTTTTAGCTCACCACTAAAATACACCTGACCAGGTCGCATTTTTAAACTGCTATTCGGTAATAAAGTCGTTAACTCGTCAAGCAATAGCCCATCGAGTCCCCTTGAGGTTGTAACTAGAATTTCAAACATGTATGTACCAGAAAATAAAATCTCGGCGATTATACGGGATAAAGGCAGAGGGTATAAGGGTTATTATTGAATAGCGGATTATATTTGTATAAAAAATGAAGATTAAAAATAAGAAAAATTGTCTGATTGTTCGTCGCTGTCATCTTCAAGTTGCTCTAAGCTCAACAATCTATCGGACAGCACATTTATTAACGAAAACTGACTATGTACTTTATTATCGGAGGTTGTAAACTCTTCAGATAAATTTAAACACAATACTGAACTACCCTGTTGTTGCAGAGTAAGCATCAGGTAACTTTCACCATTGCAGCTTAACCAAGCCAGTTGCTGCTCCTCACTATGCAAACAACAACTATTTTTTTGGTATAACCAGCTTTTGTTTAAAACCGGTTTATGAAAGCACTTCGCAGCAGTTGCGTTTAATGCAATTTGAGTCTTCACACTATCTTCGAAGGGTACATTGGAGTTATTTACCGCTTCAAGTGATTCAATGAAACATTGAGAATGCTGAATTTCAAAGTACAAATTCTCTGGAATCAGCTTTAACTGAGAATCCAAATAAGCAGTTTGAAACGATAATCCAGCATTTAACTCAATCATCAAAAAATGTGACTGTTTATCTATAAACCATTTCCAATGACCTGATGGCAACAACATAGAATATAAACTTCAGTAAAGGCTATTTTATCTAGTGTGAATTTATCACAATTACAGCCTTATACTAATCCTTTCACTATTTGTTTTATCAGTGGAGGTCCCTGATAAATAAAGCTGGAATATATTTGCACTAAACTGGCTCCCGCACTTAGTCTCTCATTTGCAGTAGCACTAGAATGAATCCCACCTACGCCAATGATAGGCATTGCACCATCTAAGTATTGCGCTAGTTTCTTAGTTATATGCAGGCTCTTATCAGTTAGCACTTCTCCACTTAACCCGCCAGCTTCTTTTGCATAGCGCAAGCCTTCTACAGCAGAACGTTCTAGCGTGGTATTGGTGGCTATGACCCCATCAATTCCGGTTTTAACTAAAGATGCAGCAATGCCCTGCACTTCCTCATCGGTTAAATCAGGCGCTATTTTGACCACAAGTGGCACATATTTACCGTGAAATTGGGATAATTGCTGTTGTTCATTTTTTAGGCCCAACAGTAAGTGATCTAATGCTTCACCATATTGCAACGATCTTAACCCTGGCGTATTGGGAGAAGAAATATTAACTGTGACATAATCTGCATAGGCGTAAACTTTTTTCAAACAGATTAAATAATCATCTAGGGCGTTCTTTTCTTCTGTTTGTTTATTTTTACCAATATTAATACCTAAAACCCCATCATATTGGGACTGTTTCACCTGCTCAACTAGATAATCAACACCTTTATTGTTAAATCCCATGCGATTAATGATAGCTTTCGCATCAGGCAATCTGAACATGCGTGGTTTTTCGTTACCAGGCTGTGCTAGAGGGGTTACGGTGCCAACTTCGATAAAGCCAAATCCCATGGCAGAAAATGCATCAATACATTCGCCATTCTTATCTAAGCCTGCGGCAAGGCCTAATGGATTTTTGAAGGTTAATCCTAAACATTTAACTGGATGGTCTTCTACCGTCTGCTGATAGGTTAGCTTTAATAAATTATGTTGAGAACGTTTCAAATAGTTTAACGTGAAGTCATGACTCCATTCTGGGTCACATTGAAATAGTGCTTTTTGCACAAGTGGATACATAAAAAGACCTCAACAAAAAGCCCTGATTAGCAGGGCTTTATTATTAAAAACAACTGGATATTAGTATACCAATACCCCATTAACTGCTCGCGTTTATGCTAAGCAACATCAATTCTCTTAGTGCCACAGAGAATTTAGCAAATTCATGAGAATTACTGGTTTTGAATTCTGACATCATATGATACCAGCGTTCCAACAATATGGTATTGTTCTCCATCCATTTATTCAAAATTTCTTCAGGATCATTGTTATCTGGTGCACCAGATAACAATACAGTAGTAAGCGATCGTTGCTGCCAATCTAACTCTTCACGATAAGAGGCTCTGGCGAGTGCTTGCCAATGGTTGCTTACTGTTTGGTTGTTAATTTGATCAAGGAACCAATGTAACTGCAATTTTGAACCTAAATTGAAGTATAAGCTTGCTGCCACATCCAATTTTCGGTTTTCTGATTGGGTCATTTGGGCCAAATCTAAACTGCAGAACATATTGCTCAAACTAGCGACTTTGTAGGCAATATTTTTAGGAACACCTTGCGCCACATAATCTGAAGTGGATTTTTCCAATTGGCTATATTCTGTATCAACTAAGTAGTTTTCTAAGTTTTCACTTAACGCGCTAAAAGTAGAAACGTACAAGTTAACTGACTCGGTGATAGACAGATTTTTTTCACCGTGGCGCAAGAACCAACGTGATGCTCTGCGCATTGTTCTACGCATTAAATCGAGCATTCCCAATTGGGTTTTTGCTGAAACCTTGTTGTCTAAACTTTCTATTTCTTGCCACAATGCATCGATACCAAATACAGCTTTAACAACCGAGTATGCCGTCGCCACTTCTTCCACTGCAGCACCGGTTTCTTCTTGCATCCTAAACACAAAATTAAGCCCCATATCATTAACCATATTGTTGGTTAATTTAGTGGCGATAATCTCAGCTCGCAGCGGATGGAATTCCATCTGCGGTACAAACCTGTCTTGCAGTTTCTGCGGGAAGGCACTAACCAGTAATTGCTCATGGAAAGGATTGTTAGTGATCTGTTCGATATTTAACTTCTGTTTTAAAACCATTTTGCCGTAAGCTATCAATACCGATAGTTCTGGTCGTGTTAAGCCTTTACCCAAAGCTTGTCTATCCGATAATTCATCGTCAGATGGAATAAATTCGAGTTCTCGATTTAACGCCCCTTCTCGTTCTAAACCATGTATGAATCGCAGTTGCTCTTTAAGTAGCGTAGGACCGCCATATTCAGTAATGGATATTGATTGAGTTTGACGATAGCAATCTTGTATCACTAACTCGGCAACATCATCGGTCATAGAGTAAAGTAACTCATTGCGTTGTTTACTGGTTAAATCACCGGCGCGAACCAAAGCATTCAGTAAGATTTTTATGTTCACTTCGTTATCTGAACAATCAACCCCACCTACGTTATCGATAAAGTCGGTATTTACCCTACCGCCTTGAGATGCATATTCGATGCGGCCCATTTGGGTTAACCCTAAGTTACCCCCTTCACCAATAATTTTGGCGCGGACATCTTTACCATTTACGCGAGTATCATCATTGGCGCGATCCCCAACTTCACTGTGGGTTTCTTTGCTACCTTTGACGTAGGTGCCAATCCCGCCGTTCCAAATCAAATCAACCTGCATTTTTAATGCATTGTGAATAAGTTCATTAGGAGTCATAGCTGCCTGAGTCGTACCTAACCATTTTTTCATTTCATTGGTTAATTTGATCGACTTCGAGGCGCGACTAAAGATACCGCCGCCTTTAGAGATTAGCGATTTATCGTAGTCATCCCAGGTCAGAGATGGATTTTCAAACAAACGTTTTCGTTCTGCATAACTGTTTGCGGTGTTTGGATCAGGATCAAAGAATATGTGTAAGTGGTTAAACGCACAGATTAAACGTGTGTGTTTTGATAACAACATTCCGTTACCAAACACGTCACCTGCCATATCGCCGATGGCAACACAGGTAAAATCAGTGGTTTGACAATCAATATCAATTTCACGGAAGTGACGTTTTACTGATTCCCATGCACCTCTAGCGGTAATACCCATCTTCTTGTGGTCGTAACCGATACTGCCACCTGAAGCAAAGGCGTCACCAAGCCAAAAATTGTATTCATCGGAAATGCTGTTCGCAATGTCAGAGAAGGTCGCCGTTCCTTT
This sequence comes from Aliiglaciecola sp. NS0011-25, assembly GCF_040370605.1. Lineage (NCBI taxonomy): Bacteria > Pseudomonadati > Pseudomonadota > Gammaproteobacteria > Alteromonadales > Alteromonadaceae > Aliiglaciecola > Aliiglaciecola sp. NS0011-25. The sequence continues at coordinate 254,593 of NZ_BAABWR010000002.1, read as the reverse complement.
ATCTGCCGCCACAACCAAATAAGGGTCATCTTCATCAAGTCTAACCACATTTTTAGGCGGTACGACTTCACCATCAATAATGTTGTCAGTGATATCTAATAGGCTGCGGATAAATATACGATAGCAAGCCTGCCCTTCTTTTTGAATCGCGTCTCTACCTTGATCCATGGGTAAGTTTTTACAAACAAATCCACCTTTAGCGCCCACGGGTACTATTACCGTATTCTTAACTTGTTGGGCTTTAACCAATCCAAGTACTTCGGTTCTAAAGTCTTCTCTTCTGTCAGACCAGCGCAAACCGCCTCGTGCTACTTTGCCACCGCGTAAATGCACACCTTCAATTCGAGGGGAATACACAAATATTTCATATTTTGGCAAAGGAAGAGGCATGTCTGGAATTAATTCAGGCAGCAACTTAAATGACATATAAGGTTTTTCGTTGCCATCTTCATCAGGTTGATAGAAGTTGGTTCGCAAAGTGGCCAAAATCATGTCTAAATAACGGCGAATAATTCGATCATCATCTAGATTAGATACTTGGTCTAGGCGCTCTTTAATATCACTTAAAATACTGTCGTTTTTCTTTTCACTGCGTTTTTTATTTGGATTGAATCTATTGGCAAATAATTCAATTAGTTTTTTTGCAATACTTGGGTAATTAGCCAGTGTGTTTGCCATGTAAGTCAAACTAAACGAACTTCCGGTTTGACGCATATATTTTGCGTAGGCCCGCAATATAGTGACGTTCCGTCCGGTTAAACCGGCACCTAAAACCAACCTATTAAATGGGTCGTCTTCTAAGGTGTTGTGCCATACTTTGGCAAACGCATCTTGAAACAATGCTTGCGCTGCTTCCATGTCTAAGTTTTGACTATTACTGTGCAGCATTGAAAAGTCCATAATCCAATGCACATCGCCATTTTGGCATTTTATTTTATAGGGACTTTCATCAATTACCCGCAAACCAAAGTGTTCAAGCATTGGCAATACAGCAGACAAATGAATGGGTTCCTTACGGTGAAACAGTTTTAGTTTAACCGCTTTAGAGTCGTGACCTTCTTCTTGAGGTCGATAAAACAACATATCCAGGGTATGAGATTCGGTAAGTTGTTCAAGCTTACTGATATCGACTAATGCAACGCTTGGTAAGTTTTGTTCTGTATAACTGCGAGAAAATGCATTACCGTACATTTGTTCTATGGCTTTACCAGCTGCTTCACCATAGGTTGCGCTAATAGAAGCTGCCAACCTGTCATTCCAACTTTTGGTTAGCTCGATAATATTCTTTTCAATTTCCTTCACATTAAATTCCGCATTGTTATCTTTCACTCGTGCAATGTAGTGAGTACGCGCATAAACAGACTCAGAAAAATAAGTAGTAAACTCTACTTGTTCTGTACTATTAAAAGACTTTTGTAATAATTCTTGGGTCTCTTTACGTAACTGCGTGTTGTAGCGTTCCCGCGGAACATAAACCATACAACTAATAAAACGACCAAATGCATCTTTACGTACGAATAATTTAGATATTCCACGTTCCTGCATTTGAAAAATGCCCAATATTATTTTGCCTAACTCTTCATCATCACCTTGTAGCAACTCATCACGAGGATAAGTTTCGATAATATTGACGAATGCTTTGTACGCGTGTGAGTTTTTATCAAAACCGGAATGTCCACAAATGCGTTCAATTTTGCGTTGTAAAACAGGCAACTGTGTAGCGCTGCTATTGTAGAATGAAGCTGCATACAATCCTAAGAAGCGGTGTTCGCCAATTACATTACCGGCCTTGTCGAAACATTTAATACCTACATAGTCCATATACGCGGGACGACTTACTCGCGCCCTGCTGTTGGTTTTAGTTAAAATAAGCGGGTTTTTACTTAATGCTTCTTTTTGCGCCGATTGTGGCATATTAGATAAAATTCTATCGCGGTCGCTTATTGAATTTTTCATCAAACCGAGACTGGTTTCGTTTTTAGGCGTCCAACGATGATCACCTTCGATAGCGTTTACGTCATAGTAGCGATAGCCCATTAACGTAAAGTTATGATCATTTAACCAAGTTAAAAACTCCATGGCCTGATTTTTTTCGTCTTTGCTGACGGGGCAATTTGATGAAGGAAATTCATCAATTATGCTGTTTAATTTGTCGCGCATTGACTCCCAATCTGAAACCGCTAATGATACTTCACCGACCACAGACAGTAGTTCACTGGTTAGTTTATTCAGCGCTTCTCTAGTGACTTGCCTATCAACTTCAATTAAAAATACAGTTTCACGTATTTTTTGCTTAACTCGGCTTTTGCTAGATAAAAATGTATCTACTTCACCTTTATCATTTCGCTTTAGACTAATAGGACTATGTAACAATAAATGTGAGGTTATATTCAGGCGATTTAGAGTCATCCTGACAGAATCAACTAAAAACGGCATGTCCCTAACAATGATCTCAACGATAGTGTGAGAGGATTGCCAACCGTGTTTAGATATTTCTGGATTAAACACACGAATTTTTGGCTGTTGACCGTCATATTTAACAAACTCATTCCACAGACTTAATGTCGCACCATATAAATCGCTGTCATTGCGATTTTCTAAGTCGTCTATCGAAATGTTCTTAAATAGTAAACGAGAAAATTGTTCCACTAATTCGGCATTGGATTTATCGATTTTTTTATTAATCAGTTTAAATACGTTTTCTAGCAGTACTGAATGTTGGCTATTGGCAACCGTCATTTTATTACCTTGTAATGATAAAAGTGCTAATTTTTCTTAACACAATAAATAGGTTCTTTTTAGATTAGTCAAAATGCTGAGATATATACAGTTTTTGATAATTTAGTTGCTCTATTTTCGCTAAAAATTGAAGCCTTTAAAAGGATTAAATTAACTATAAATTTACAATAAATATAAATATGCAAGGAATCTAATTAAAAAAGGGCCGAATGGCCCTTTCATTGAAGTTTAAGCAAATAATTATGCAAAAATTATTTTTGTTTTCGCCAGAAAACAGCGGCTAAAGCCGGTAAAACTACGATAGCACCCAACATATTTACGACAAACATGAAGGTTAATAGTATACCCATATCCATTTGGAACTTGAGAGAAGAGAATACCCAAGTACTCACACCTACCGCAAGCGTAATACCAGTAAAGAGAACGGCACTACCTCTTTCTTTCAATGCTTCAAAATAAGCCTGTCTAACCGGCATGCCTGATTTGAGCTTAATGTTCATGGTCGATAATATGTAAATACCGTAATCCACACCAATACCTACACCTAAAGCAATGACTGGTAATGTAGACACAGTAAGTCCAATTTCTAAAAATGTCATCAATGCCTGAGCTAATACTGAAACAACATACAGAGGAATAACCACTGACATTGTAGCCCGTAAAGAACGGAAGCTCAGTAGACATAAAATAATCACTGCACCAAACACATACATCATCATTGGATTCTGCGCATCATCGACAGCTTCGTTTTTAGCCGCCATTACGCCAACAGGGCCAGATGCCAAACTAAATTTAAGCTCATCTGTTTCGTAATCCTGTCTGAAGACTTTAACCGCATCAACCACGCGTTTAATGGTTTCTGCTTTGTGATCTTCCATAAACAAGATGATCGGCATAACTGAACAATTAGTATTGAGCAAACCAGAAGACGTTGGGATTTGTGCAATTGCCTGCACCAAGGTTTGCTGATTACGCGGAATAACACGCCATTTAGGATTACCTTCGTTGTAACCTGCGTTGACTAATTTCGCCACCGATGGGAGGCTAACAGTTGATTGTACTCCTTCAATGTTGCCCATTTTCCACTGCAATTCATCAATCGCATTCATTACTTCATAGGAAGTACATGCCTCAGGCGTTGTTTCTACTAAAATGGAGATGTAATCGACACTGATGGCGTACTTATCGGTTATCAAAAATGTATCTTGATTGTAGCGACTACTTTCGTGTAGCGCAGGCGCACCTGCATGCAAGTCACCAATTTTCATTTTTGACGATTGAAGCCAACCAAATACAAACAAAACGGCGGTCACAATTAAGATTAAATATGCCACTTTAGGAGTCGAACAATGAGCAATCGTATTCCAAAATTTATCGGAACGATTTTCTTTGTTCTTAAATTTGTTTTTATATGAATCACTAAATTTCACATAAGACATCAGCACCGGCAATAGGATCAGGTTGGTCAATATAATGACTGCAACACCCAAACTAGCGGTTATTGCTAACTCTCTGATGATACCAATATCGATCACTAACAGGGTCATAAAACCGACGGTATCAGATAGCAACGCAATTCCACCAGGAATCAGTAAAGTTCTAAACGCACTTTCAGCTGCAAATAGCGCAGTTCCGCCTTCAACAACACGTTTGCCTACTGCATTAATCATTTGCACACCGTGGCTTACGCCTATGGCAAAGACTAAGAATGGTACTAAAATCGACATAGGATCTAAGCCAAACCCTAGAATGGTTAGCAAACCTAATTGCCAGACAACGGCTATCACTGAACACAGTAAAGGCAATATGGTGAGCATGATTGATTTGGAAAAGAAATAAACCATTACGGCAGTAATTGCTAATGCAATGGCAAAAAACAACAGTACGTCTTTGGCACCATTGGCAACATCGCCAATCATTTTGGCAAAACCAATTATATGAATAGTGGTATTTTCGTTTTCGAATTTACCCCGTAATTGCTCTTCTAATTGATCAGCCAGTACTAGGGTATCTAATTTTTCGCCCGTTGCTGGGTCAATATTAAGCAACTGCGCAGAAACCATGGCACATTTGAAATCATCTGAGACCAATTGCCCAACTATGCCGGCCTTATCGATGTTTTGAGAAACTAAGGCTAACGCGTCTGGGTTTGTTGAATCAAAGTCTGCAGGGATCACTGGACCACCAGAAAACCCACCTTCAACAATTTCAGTAAAACGAGTGGAGGACGAAAATAATGATTTAACTAAAGAACGTTCAACGCCGTTAATGAAAAACAACTGGTCATGTACGTTTTTCAGCGTATCGAAGAATTCGGTGTTAAAAATATCACTATCTTTATCACATACTGATACCAATATACTGTTAGCACCGCCAAAATCTTTAGCATGCTTCATATAGTTGACCATGTATTCATGATTCAACGGTATATTTTTAGTGAAGCCTGCGTCTAATTTAAGTTGCGAAGATTGGTAACCTAAAAACGCAGTGGTTAACGCAAACAGTATTATTACAATAATCCGATTTCGAAAAATTGTGTTTACACAAAAATCTATCAATTTAGTCATAGGTCTTTACTAATTCCTTCGCAAACTGACTCTCCTTCGTTATACAAAACACTTTTAATTCCTTCAGCTGTGGCCAAAAGAATATGGTTTTGAAAAGAAACAGCAGCATTTATCGCTTTGCCATCATCAAAATGTGCATTTGAAACATTTGTATCATCAACACACACAACGTTACCGCTATTACCCATCGCCACAAACTGGGATTGAGAAATAGGCATAATCACATTTAATGAGGAAGTTATCCCTGAGTGGATGGTCATCCAGTTTCCATCATTAGCAGTCATTCTGAAAATGTTGCCACGCAAACCAACTGCAACAATATCGCCATTATTCAACTGCTGTATATCGAAGAACGAACCATAATAGTTAACGTCCATACGCTGCCAAGTGTGTCCTTTGTCTTCGCTTTTAGCCAATAACCCAGACTCCCCAGCAATATAAATGACATCATCAACCACTAATATTTTATTTAGGTGAGGTAAAATAGAGACCAATTCAGATTGATAAAACTCTTCATCTTCTAAGCGAATTTCTTCTAAATAGTCAATATCATCTGGATGGAGGAAACCCTGGTGAACTTCTTTTTTCCAAGTAACTCCGCCATCAACGGTGCGCATGAAAGTGCCGTATGCACCAATGGCTAAACCTTCTTTAACATCTAAAAATGTTACATCTAAAAGTGGTTTCTCCAACTCCGGGGCAAACATTTGAATTTCCCAAGGTTGGCCTTTTTCCGACTGATGTAAAATGACCGCATCATGTCCCACTGCCCATAATTTATTCTCAATGGCAGTCACCGCGGTAAGAGTAGATAAGGTTGGAATTGCTTGCTGTTGCCATTTTTCACCATCCTCTGAAATCAGAACATGGCCACGCTCGCCAACAGCGACAATGCGTTGCGCGGTTTTAGTGACATCTAATAATAGCGATTCTTTTGCTAAAGGAGCCATATAAGACTCTTCAGAAGACGCTGAGAATGCACTTAAAGAACTCACAAACAAAATTGTTAAAATTTTACTTCGATTCATTTTCTTCTTTTCATCTTCAGTTACAAAAACGGCTGGCAGAGCCAACCGTTTTTTTTTGCTAGTTAGCGTATCCCTTCTCGCCTAAGGGCTTGGGCGGTAAACTCTTTCTCACTAGGTCTAACAGAGAAATCGTAGACTTTATCTTCATTATCAAGTCCTAATGCCAAATAACGTCTTGAATTAAGATCATGATATACATCTAGCGTAGACCAATGTGTGGGAACATCGTAGTAATTTAATCCATGAGCAACTGCTACCTTGTACAAATCGCCACGGTTGTCATACATATCCGCGACTTGTACTTGCCAACTATCTTCGTCAATGAAAAATACTCGTTTTGAATATACGTGACGGAAACCTTCTTTTAAAGTAGCTTCAACAACCCACACTCGGTGTTTTTCATAACGAGTCAAATCAGGATTGATATGTCCAGGTGTTAAAATTTCATCGTACTTCACTTTATCACTATGCAGTGCATAGCTATTATACGCGACGTACATTTCTTTTTTACCTTTTAATTCCCAGTTATAGCGATCAGGCGCTCCGTTAAACATATCGAAATCGTCGGTTGTTCGCAATCCATCTGACGCAGTTCCTGGCGCATCATAAGCAATATTAGGTGCCCGTCTAACTCGACGTTGTCCTGTATTGTACGTCCAAGCTTGTCGCGGCTCACGCACTTGGTCCATGGTTTCATGTACTAATAATGCTGTTCCAGCTAAACGTGCTGGTGAAGTGATCGACTGTTTGAACTTCATTAACATGTTGTTTTCTAACAGTACTTCAGGTGTTGCATCACGTTTTGCGTATTCAACTAATAGTATTTCATCAAATCCTATAACCGTGTAATCACCAGATGCTGTCGGTGCTGCTTGCCCACCATTACGTTCAATGCCTTCGCCACGAAAACGTAAAATATGGTTCCAGATTGCTTCTACGCCATTTTGCGGAATCGGAAAAGGTACGCCAATAGCAGCGTTCTTTATTCCGTTTCCGCCTTGCACTAGTTCCGCCCGCGATGCGTTTGCTTTAGCTGCATCGTATACGTACTGTGGATTGGAGGCAGTACGACGGGTTTGGTATACTGGCATTTCATACGTATCTGGGTAAGTTTCAAAAAGTTTGATTTGTCCAGCACTTAAAAAATCAGCATGTTCTTTGTAATTTTTACCTGTAATGGTAAATAAAACCTTATCTCCCGGGAATGGGTCAGGGTGAAAGTCTCCCGGTTTATAGCCTGCAGGAGGGGTGGTAATTCCACCATCCCAAGCTGGAATGCTGCCATCAGCATTACCCGCTTTTTCCCCGCCAAGTGGCGTGAGTTCGTTGCCAAGTTTCGCTGCTTGCTCTTGAGTTACTTTCGCATGAGCAAACGAAACACTTAGAGCCAATGCTAAAGCAGAGGTTGTTACTACTATATTCTTAATCATTTCGTTTTTCTCTTAAATCGAGTATTTAAAGTTGACTGAAACAAAGTCACGGTCTGATAAGGCATTCGTTGTGCCTATACCACCCCAGAAACTGCTGTACCCAACCGCTGCTGAGAATTTACTCAAATAATCAAACTCGAAAGTTAAATTAGCTGATTTCACATCCTCGGTAAATAGAAACAATGGATCAGGTGTTGTACCCTCTACGTCATGAGAGAATGTCGCCCGTGTTTTGAGGTTTACTCCGGAAAACACGTTATTGAAGTCGGCTACCGCTAAGATCCGATATCCCCAAGCATAATCAGTTGGAAATGGATTGGTTTCAGGACCATTTGACAACCCAATATGTAGACCTTCTCGGGTGGAAATAATATTACCACTTTCATCCCGTAAAGGCTCTAAAGAAGCGGTTCTTGATGTGCCAGGTCCATTTAATCGTATAATGTTAGGATCAGGCATATCTTCAATGCTCACATAGCCTACTTCACCAAGTAATATTAAATTATCGGTTCCCAAGGCTGGCCCAAATACATGGGTTGTTGTTAATTGCATCTGAATAGTGTCAGATAACACAAAACCTTCTGCTGTTTCGCCAGGCCCTACATCGCGACCTATATTGCCTAACTGAGAAATACCGGCTAAATCCGGTCTAATTCCAGCGTTTGCCAACTGTTCAGCAAACCCAACATATAAAAGTTCAATATCATCAATTTGTAATGGTTCGTCAACTCGATATGCGATTTCACCAGCAAGTGCCGTCTCCCCAACGTTAGTATTGAAACTAAAACCGTATAATTTAATGTCTTCTGGATAGGTAAACTCTGCTTTTGTAAAAGCACCTAATGAAGTGATGTTATCACGTGTAATTTCATTAGCGGCTAAGTAAGCAATATCTTGTGCAATTCCCGCAGCAGTAAAATCAGATGTTGTACCGGAAATTAGCGGACGTTGACTATGGTAATTTATATGATAAATACTGAATTCCGTATCATTTAAATCAGCAGCATAGTAGGACATTTTAAAACCGTATTGACCTTGGTCATCCGCGTCGGTGTGAGCTGCATCGCTATAACCACGAACAGCCACGGATGTTGGATACGCTAGATATGCAGCAGAGATTTGCGCAGGATCTGCGCCGGCCAATAAAGAAGCGCGTAATCCATTTAAATTGGAAAGTAAAACATCTAAGTTTAATTCAGGTTTACTTCCGAACCCATACTGAATATTTTGCGCTTGACCGCCCTCACCTGCAAAATCATTAGTGGCAAAGTAACTTCCAGCTTGCGGAAGTCTGCTGCGCTCCCATTCATATTGATAATATGCTGATAAACTGAGGTTTTCGGTTAAACCAAAAGACGCAAATACCATCCCTACAGGAATAAAAACTTCTTTTAGTTCCGCGCCCGGTGCTTGTGCACGAGTCACATCCACAGGATTAGTGGTGTTTATGCCGTGTTGGATGAAAGTACTTTCCCCCCAACTAACTACCTGGTTACCGATACGCAAGGTAACTGGCACATTACCAATATCAAAATCGGCATAAAAGAAAGCATCTAACAGTCTGACATCAGAACAAAGTTCCTCTGATGCTTGCGAGGCAGCACAGGGATCTTGGGTTTGACCGGTAATTGGATTTGTCCAATCTCTACTGCCATCTTTTAAAGCAAAATCATAAAAATAGAGTCCGCGAGCAAAAAATCCCATATTGTCATAACGGATGTCTAATTCATGGGTGCCTTTGAAAACCGTCGAAAAGGCTTCGCCTTTGTCAAAATTTAAGTTTCCAAGATCGCCGTTAGTTGAATATGCACCATCGGCATTGGCCCACACTTCAGCTTGGGTATAAATAGGATTTGTAGCCGCATTGTATCCACTCCAATCAAAATTGGGATGGTTACTTTTACCAATCAAAGAAAAGTCTCGCTCTTCAACTCGAATACTAGTTCCTAGCGAAAAGTTTGAGTCAAAGTTTACAGACCAATCTCCACTCTCCCATGACGCGGCGTATAGATTTGCGGAAGTCATAACAGACACGGCGGCTATGCTAAGTGCAAGCGGTGACTTTTTAAACTTCAAAGGTCCACACTTCATATTTTAGTTCTCCCTAGTCGTCAAAAAATGCAGACGACATTTATTTAGTAGCAAATTATTCACAAAATCATTACATCATTTCGACTTGATAGCAAGAAGAAATCGTACCAGTTAACAAATTGTAAAAATCCACCACTTTCAATAGGTTAAAAATCAATCAAGCATACACCAGGGCGAATTAGCTTACTTTTTCAAATGAAAAGACTTTGTTTTCAGGAGTAATTATAAGACGAAAACGACCATTTAACCCTAACCGAGTTACAAATGGTCGTAAATTAAAGGTAGGAAGTTGAACACTCTCACCGTTCTCAGAATAAAGAATAACCGCATTATTAGACGATAGATAAAGCTTTTCACACATTTCGTAAGAAGCTTTTAAATTAAAATAATATGTTCGCATAGTGTCATTGATAGCTAAGGCTTTTACTCACTTTTTCAAATACATCTTTACTTAAATTGGGAAGCGCCATTATTCGCGTCAATTGGTACTTCATTAAATCCGCCCTTATATCATCCATTTTACGCCAATGGGTTAAAGGCGTAACAATTCTGGCAGCTACCTGCGGATTTCGTGCATCTAATTTAAGTAAATAATCAGTAATATATTTATAGCCTGAACCGTCAATCGCGTGAAAACCAGTAGCGTTGTAAAATGCAAAAGTACCGATAACGGAACGAACTCGGTTTGGATTATCATGATTAAACTGTTTGTGACTCAATAATAAATCTAGACGCGCTAAAATATCTGGAACTTCACAACTTGCGTGCAATGCAAACCATTTATCCAGAACTAAGGGATCTTCAGACCATTTTTGTTCAAATTTACCCATCAGAACTTCAAAAGAAGGAAGCACCGCAGATTGAGCGGCTTTTAATGCGCCTAAAGTGTCAGTCATATTATCTGACGATTCAAACTGTTTAGCTACTAGGCTATTACCTTGCTCAGTTTTGGCTAAATAATATAAACACAAGTTATGTAACTTACGCTTATTAACTTGTTCAGATTCATAGTCATAACCAGATTGCTGGGTCGTTTGATAAACCGTTGCAAAATATTCTGAAAACGTTTTGGCGATATAAATTTCCAGTTCTTTTCTAGCCTGATTTAACTCCACCACATAATAACGTGGGACTTGCTGGGCTAAGGTTTCGATACTCGGTAGGGTTAACATTTCAGCAATCAACGCTAAGTCAGAGGATGCTTTTATGTCCCTCAGCAATCCATCGATGAGTTTATCGATGGCCTTAAAGTTAACACTCAATGTAGAACTTGCTGGCGTTTTGCCGTGTAAATATTCACTAAAAAGAGTTTGAGCGGCATCCCAACGAGAAAACCCATCTTGGCTAGATAAGGCGATTTGCAACAAAGCGTCGACTGAATAATTAAATTCGAGTTTAACTGGGGCTGAGAAATCAGCTAATAAGGCAACTGTCGGTTTTTGTTCAAACCCAGACTTAACTAGTGACTGTTGATTGAGTTTAAGATTGAACAGTTCAACCGTTGTCTCGCCGCCTTTAGCAATCAACTCTAAACGGATAGGTATGTGTAAATCTTGTTTATCTTTTTGATCGGCGGTTGGATTATTGATTTGTTTGAATTCAAGAGCATACTCTCCTTTTTCAGCATCAAAACTTTCAGTAACATTCACAATAGGCGTGCCTGACTGTCCGTACCAACGTTTGAATTGTGACAAATCAACTTGATTAGCGTCTTGCATTGCGCTCACAAAATCATCGCAAGTAACAGCTTGTCCATCATGTCGTTTAAAATACAAGTCAATGCCATTTTTAAACCCTTCCTGACCCAACAAAGTGTGCATCATGCGGATTACTTCAGCACCTTTGTCGTAGACAGTGACAGTATAGAAATTATTCATTTCAATAACTTCGTCAGGTCGAATAGGATGAGACATGGCGCTGGCATCTTCGGCAAATTGATGTTCTCTCATCACTTTGACATTTTTTATCCGATTCACCACTGGAGAACTCATGTCTGCACTAAACTGTTGATCGCGAAAAACCGTTAACCCTTCTTTTAAACTGAGTTGGAACCAATCTCTACAGGTCACACGATTACCTGTCCAATTATGGAAGTATTCGTGGGCTATCACAGACTCAATATTGAAAAAATCTTCATCTGTTGCCGAGGCACTATCGGCTAAAACATATTTACTATTGAATACATTTAAGCCTTTATTTTCCATCGCTCCCATGTTGAAAAAGTCCACGGCAACGATCATATAGATATCAAGATCGTATTCTAAATCAAAAACTTGTTCATCCCATGCCATCGCTTTCTTAAGGGAAGCCAATGCATGATGACCACGACTCGATTTACCTTTATCAACAAAAAGCTGTAATAAAATTTTTCTACCAGAAGCCGTTTTATAGTGATCCTCGAGGAGGTCAAAGTCTCCAGCAACCAAAGCAAATAAATAGCAAGGTTTCTTGAATGGGTCATGCCATTTAACCCAATGACGGCCATCTTCAAGCTTACCGCTGTCAACTTTATTACCGTTAGATAATAAGAATGGATAATTCTTCTGATCAGCATAGATAGTAACTGTATATTCAGCCAAAACGTCAGGTCTATCGATAAAATAGGTTATTTTGCGGAAACCTTCAGCTTCACACTGAGTGCAATAGGCGTTAGCAGTTTTGTACAACCCTTCTAACGAACTATTCGCAGCCGGATTAAGTTCTGTAAATATTTCTAAATAGAAGTCTTCAGGGACATTTTCAATTATTAACGACGTTGATGTTTGCTGATACTTTTCAACGCTTTTACCATTTAATTTAACATCGATCAGTTCTAACTCTTCACCATCCAAAACAAGTGGATGTTGATGTTCACCGTTACGCTTAATACGCAACTGACTCTTAACTTGGGTTTTTGGCTCTTCAAGTTTTACCGATAAATCTACCGTGCTAATGAAAAAATGGGGAGCTTGATAATCTAAACGGCGTTTTGCTTTGATAACACTATTGTCGGACATACTTTGACCTAATTGAAAATATAAAAATACCGAATTGCGCCCAGCAAAAGCTAACTTTTACTGGCAACCGGCTCTGCGTATGCAGGAATTGGTACTCTGAGAATTTTAATCCCTAAATAGGCATACACGATAGCTAAAATAGGATTAATCAGATTAAAAAAGGCATAAATAGCGTAATCTAGCGCACCTACCCCTAAAACACCGCCCATGTAGGCACCACACGTATTCCAAGGTATTAGAGGCGAGGTTAAGGTTCCGCCATCTTCTAAACTACGAGATAGGTTTAATTGATGCAAACCACGCTTTTCATACTCATTCTTATACATGCGCCCAGGCATCACTATAGCCATATACTGATCCGCCGTAATCACGTTAGTAGCAAAGCAGGTCAATATAGTTCTGGAGATCATGTCACCAGCCGATGTAGCACCTTTTAAGATAGCGCTGACAATTCGTTTTAATAGCCCGACTTTCTCCAGTACAGCACCAAAGGTAAGTGCGCACATAATTAGCCATATAGTATTGAGCATGCTAGACATTCCGCCACGACTTAACAAGTCATTCAACACATCACTATCGGTACTAAAATTAACCCCTGCATAAAGCGCTGTCCAAACAACAGTGATACTGGCAACGATTCCTTCGCGTTCATCTGTAGCAAAGCTTTGAACGACTTCCGGTTGAAAGGCAGCAGCCCAAATCCCCCCTAAAATGGCGCCAATAGATACCGCAGGGAAAGCTGGCACTTTTTTCAGTGCTAAAACAAGCAGCACGGCTAACGGGATAAGTAAATGTAATCCCAAGTTAAATTCAGACTCCAGCAGATTTTGCATATCCACAATACCTTGTGCTGATGCCTCTTGACTTGAGTTAAAGCCTAAAACCGTAAATATTATTAAAGTGATTATTATGCTTGGAACAACTGTCCACAGCATATATTGAATGTGTTCAAATAAATTTGTCCCGGCAATTGCTGGCGCTAAGTTAGTGGTTTCCGACAAAGGAGAAATTTTATCGCCAAAATAAGCGCCAGATACCACAGCACCAGCAGTAACAGCTTCCGACATCCCCATGCCATTGGCGACTCCCATCAAGGCAACACCAACAGTAGCGGCAGTTGTCCAACTACTGCCAATACTCATGGCTACAACAGAACAAATCAAACATGTTGCTGCATAGAACAGTGATGGGTTGAGTAGTTCTAATCCATAGTAGATTAAGGTTGGAACTGTACCAGATAACATCCATGAACCAATTAAAGCACCCACGGCCAATAAGATTAAGATCGCACCAAGGGATAATGAAATTCCACTGACAATACCCTTTTCTATTTCCTTCCAGGTATAGCCATTTTTAATCCCTATCATGGAAGCAATGAACATCGCGAATATCAAAGCGATTTGATTGGGACCGAAAGAAGAATCACTGCCGTACCAATAAACCGACGAAAATAACAAACAAATTAAGATTACGATCGGTATTAATGCATCGAGAATTGTCGCTTCTTTTATGACTTTTTTATTATTATTGTTGTCCATTGGATTGATTTCCTTATCCTGTCACTGAACGATAAAACATGATGAAAATGACCACAGGACATACAAATTTCACATACCAAGGCCAAATTTTCCAAAATAACGAATGTTCGACCTCTTCATCCCCTTTGCGAAGCTCAGTTAATATATGATCCCGACGCCATACCCAACCTGCAAATATACATAAAGCGAGACCTAATAGAGGTTGGCTATATTTAGTTGTTAGGCTGATCACCAGACCAAACAAACTTGAGAAATTAAAGATGATAATCGAACTTGCGACAAAAACGCATATCGCTAACAACCAAACCGCTTTGGTGCGCTTAACGCCTTTACTCTCCACGACATAGGCGACGGGCACTTCAAGCATTGAAATGGATGAGGTTAATGCGGCAATTACCATCAATGCAAAAAATGCGAAAGCCACAAAAATGCCCACTGATCCCATAGTATCAAATAGTGCAGGCAACACGGTAAAGATGAGGCTATCACCTTCAATTAACGCACCGCTTTCAGAAAATATTTGTACACCGTTATGCAAGGCGACATACATAGAAGGGATAATTAGCATCCCAGCAAGTACTGCCACGCCAATGTCGACTAACGCAACTGAGGCGCCAAGTGACGGTAAACGTTCATTTTTACTCACATATGAACCGTAAACTAGCATAGTACCAACACCAAGAGACATAGAGAAAAACGCCTGTCCCATCGCATTAATAAGTAACCCTGGATCCATAATTCGGCTGAAATCAGGAACTAAATAAGCCTTCCAGCCCTCAATCGCACCATCTTGCAATGAAACGTAACCAATGAGTAATACAATAATAATCATTAGCGTTGGCATAAGTCTCACTGACCAACGTTCAATTCCTTTGCTAACACCTCCGGTTACAATAGCGGCAGTGAGAATAAGAAATGCACCAGAAAAGACTAAATTTCGGAAAATGGATTGGCTCGTCAACCAATTTGATAACGTATCTAGAGCGAAGAAATGGGTGACTGTTTCTAGGAAAAAAGCCAACATCCATCCGGCCACAATGGCGTAGAATGCCAGAATTAATGAAACCGTTATAAACCCCCAGACGCCAGTAGCTCGACCTAGTTTACTACCAGATATTTGCCCAAGGGCATCTACCATATTAGCTCTGGTAGCACGACCGATGATTAATTCAGCCATTAAAACCGGATAAGCCAAAAGGAAAGCTAATACTATGTAAACCAATACAAAAGCGGCTCCCCCATTACTGGCTACTTGGGTAGGAAACCCCCAAATATTACCTAATCCAACAGCTGAACCAGCTGCAGCGAGTATAAATCCAAGTCGAGAAGAAAACTCTCCACGTGCGTTCATTCCGTACCCTTTTATTATTATTGTGTTTAGCTAACTTTTTTAGCCATTTTGGGAATACTATACTATACCGCTATGACCTCAAAATACCCATATTTTGCAATTGATTATCCTACTTAAAAATAGCATTAAATGTCGTGAGTGACGATTTGCATAAATTTAAGTTCAGCTTGCAAGGTCTAATATTTTTTCGTATCGAAAAATAATTTATTGATGTTATAAAAAAAGGGCTATTAAAAATAGCCCTTTAATAGTAACTAAAAATTACTTTTTTGCTGAATGAGAAGCGTACATCCCAGATGATACTAAATCGAATGTGATATTAGCTGCTTCATCTAGGAATGGATCAATTTCATCCATGTCTTCTGGTAAATCATCAAGTTTTTCAACTTTTTCTTTGCCTGCTCTGACCAAGCGTTCATTCGCTCTTTTAAGACGCATAGCTTCTTGTTCGTCTTTTTCTTTTATCCGTTCAGATTCAACCAAAGAAATCGTCTTTTTATCTTTTTCTTTTTGATATCGTTGAATGTCTTCAAATATATAAGCAAATTCAGGATCATTTTGAATACGCTTCAAATGATTCTGTTCCATCACCGTGAGTACATTAGAAGTGTCACCGAAGGTGGAATAATTCACCCGCTCAATACTATCCCAAGGAAGCGCATTTTCTTCTTGGCTTTCGCCCCAATCTTCAGGATTAATTGCTGACGGAAATTTGATATCTGGAACAACACCCATGTTTTGAGTACTGCCACCGTTTATCCGATAAAACTTCGCAATTGTGTATTGAATACTCCCCAATGGATTGCTGTACAAATCGTAAATACGACCAAGTGGACGATGACGTTGCACCGTTCCTTTACCAAAGGTCTGTTCGCCTAGTACGACTGCACGACCGTAATCTTGCATAGCTGCAGCAAATATTTCTGAAGCCGATGCACTGTAGCGATCGACAAGTACGGTTAAAGGACCTTCATAATAGGTAATCCCATCGGTATCTTTCTCAGTTCTTGTGCGCCCTGAAGCATCATGTATCTGAACTACTGGACCTTGATCAAAAAACAATCCAGAAAGTAAGGTTGCCTCAGTTAACGAACCGCCACCATTACCGCGTAAATCGACAACAACTCCTCGTACCCCTTTTTCTTTTAAATCTGCCAACTCTTTCTTAACGTCGGTATGCAGATTGTTGTAGAACGAAGGTATGGTAATGACGCCAAGTTTTTCACCAGCGTGATTACCTGTTTCTGGTACATAAACCTCTGATTTAGCAGCTCTATCTTCTAGCTTAATTTTATCACGGGTCAAACTAACCACTTCTGGCACATTAGACTCAGATGCACCTTTTAACACTTGCAGCTTAACCACACTTCCTTTTGGACCTTTGATTAATTCCACGACTTCATCTAAACGCCAGCCAATAATGTCAACAAAATCATCTTCGTCTTGGGCTACACCGACAATTTTATCTTCTGGCTTTATTTTTTTGGATAATTCAGCTGGACCACCAGGAACAACACTGCGAATAACAGTGTAATCGTCTTCGCTTTGCAGCACGGCACCTATCCCTTCAAAAGATAGATTCATTTCCATATCAAAACGATCTGTACTTTGCGGAGATAAATAACTTGTATGTGCATCGACACTACGAGCAAAAGAATGCATTACAGTTTGGAATACATCTTCGCTTTTAGTTTGTGATAAACGTTTAATTGCACGTTCATAACGTTTGGTTAAAAGATCTTTAATCTCTTCAGCTGTTTTACCTGCTAATTTTAAGTTTAAAGCATCATATTTAACTCTTTGACGCCATAACTCATTCAATTCTGCGGTAGATGCAGCCCAAGGCGCGTCTTCACGATCGAACTCTAATGCATCGCCCTTTTTCTCAAAGTCGAAAGGCTTATCAAGTAGCGTGATCGCATATTTAAAACGCTCTAAGCGGCGGTTTAAATTTATCGAATATACTTTGTACGCGTCATTTAAATTGCCTTGGGCGATAGCCTCATCGAAATTTAAACGATACTTTTCCATCTCTTCAATATCCGACTTCAAAAAGAAATTACGATTGAAGTCTAATGTTCTGATGTATCGATCAAAGGTTTTCGCTGACAAGCTATCATCAATTTTAATTGGCTTATAATGCGAGCGTAACAAGTGGGAGCTTATTCGTTTAGCTGAAGCTGAGTGCTGAGATTCCTGCTCTAGACTAGGAATATTGATCGCTTCACTCGAAGAATTAACCGCGATTGCACCAGCACTCAAACAAAACAATGCGCTACATACAGAAACGCGTACAAATTTATTCATATTACTACCTCTTTGGTCGAGCTAGGCGCAAATTATCTGCTTGCACTTTCACTATCATACCTGTTTGCAGTTGGACGTGAACTTCATCTTTTGAAATATCGGTAATGGTCGCAGGAAGTGGACTCTTTCCAACCTTAACGGTAACTTCGGTCCCTACCACTAAATTTGATTCAGTCAATTTTTCCGGTGGTGGTTGCTTTATTGGTTTATTTTTTGGAACTTTAGTTCCCTTAAATTGCGTTTGATTTGATTTTTCACGCTTTTCTTTGTGATTTTTCTTATCAGCGGCAGTCTTAGACGGATTATTTAGTTTGCGTTTTTCCGCTACCTTGGCCTTACTTTCAGCTAATTGTTTTATCGCATGATCAGCATGCTCTTTTTCAATTGCATCGCCTTGATTGCCATCTAAGTCAATTCGAAAGCTCCCCTCTTTGACACTGTGCAAATAACGCCAGCTATTTGTGTAATGTCTAAGTGATGCGCGTAATAATGTTTTACTAACCCTTTCATCGTCTTTCAAACGCTCGGAAAGCTCTTGAAAAATACCTATTTTTAAAGGTTTCGCTTCACCTTCTAAGGAAAAACATTTTGGGAAAGTTTGTGCCAAAAAAGTAATGACTTCTTTGCTGTTTGAAAATTTTTGTTGGTTTTCCATTCAATCTACTAATTAATAATTTTGTTCATAATCTTCATCGTGTTCTGCATCATCCCAAGTTGCCAACAGTTGGTCAACCCAGTCGTGCAAATCCGCGTCGTCGATTTCCAAGAGATAACTGTCTTCGTGCCAGTTTACCCATATATGATGTAGTATTTTTTCCAAGCGACTCGTGTCTATGTCTTCATCAGCAAGATCATAAGCCAAATGCAAAATCGTATTTAATCGTTCCGCTGCTTCTTCAGCGTCTTCATCCCAGTTTTCGAGATCCGCTGGCGTAGCCAACACAACATGAACATCTACAAGACTTTTCAAATGATAGTCTCTTGTAAAATATCAACGATCTGTTGTAAACCTAGCCCATCTACAGAATCGAAACGAGCTAATGAGGGACTATCTATATCTAACACACCAACTAAGCGCCTTCCTGATAAAATAGGTATGACTATTTCAGAATTACTCGCTGCATCACAGGCAATATGCCCTTCAAACTGATGCACATCGGTAATGATTTGCGTGGTTCTATTCATAGCTGCCGTTCCACAGACACCGACTCCCATAGGAATTCGTATACAAGCAGGTTTGCCCTGAAACGGCCCTAACACTAATTCATCGTCTTCAAAAAGATAGAATCCTGCCCAATTAATGTCTTCTAAACTCATAAATAATAGCGCACTCAAATTTGCTAAATTTGCAATTAAGTTACGCTCATCACCTATCAAGGCTTGTGCTTGCTTTGCAAGGCTTTGATAAAAATCAGTTTTTTCTATATCTTTTGACATCTTTACCTTCAGGCTATCGGCTTATTTTTACAACGAGTCGTTATTTAAAGGGATTTTAACCTTCAATCACCAGAATTTCAGCGATTTTTTTAAGCTTTGTGATTTATAAACCATAGATAGCGGCTTGTTGAGAGATTAATTTGCTTAATCTCTCAACAAGCGCGGCGATAAATGTTAGTTAAAATGACGTGGGGATAAGGAGGCTATTTGGCAATACTAAATGACAGTGTCACACTCGCATTTATTTCATTTAATCCTGGTAAATATTGCGCCGCCTCATTAAAAACTGACAGTGAACGAGCAGATGGTTGTGGCGCAGGTTGATAACTCGATGTTTCCTCAACATTCACCACTGATCCCAATCTGATCTGCAAATTCTTAGCTAAATGTTTGGCGCGCTCGTGACCGTCAGCGATCGCCGCTTCTAACGCATTCAGATAAGCTTGTTGTTGATCTTCTACTTCATAACGAAAGCCATCAATTCTGCTAACTTTCAAGGCAAATAGATCATCTAAAATTGCGGGGTAGTTTTTAAAATTTCGCAACGTAACATTAATATTACGATTGAACACATAGCCTTTTTGAATGTTTGATTGTCTCTCACGCTCATACCAAGGGTATAGACTCAAAGACATTGCTTGGATATCTTGTTCAGCAATTTTGTGTTTAGTTAACACCGACAATATCTTTTGCGTTTTTGAACTGACTAAATCATTTAAAGCCGCAGAATTATCACCTTTCTCCTCTACCGCAATCGTAAATTTTAGAATGTCTGGAGCTTGAAATATGCTGCCCTGCCCTCTAACTGTAATAATGTCACTGCGTGACTCATGGGCGGATATGGCAAAACTAGTTAATAATAAAAAACAAACAACAAATATACGCATTTTATTTTAATCCTTTTTGTGTAATCACAGCGGCTCTATCCATAATGAAGCTGACCTTGATATATTTGTCCTCTTCATTTCCCCATATACATGAGTGTGTGCCAATAACAGCCTCACAGTTATCGGCTTTTCCTAAAATCATTTCTACATCCGATTTTATCATGCCCATTTCAACTCTATCGTAATTTGCATATGTGACTTTTGAGCAACCCGCCAAAAAAACACAGACAATTGAAAACATGATTAGTTTACGTAACATACCTTTACCTTCTATAAAAATGTCTAATACCTAACCGTTAGTTTAACCAAAAAACCAATAGGCCACCAAAATTGCAGTAACAATACCTGCAAAATCAGCAGCAAGGCAGCAAGCAACGGCATAGCGACTATGCTTAATGCCTACAGCCCCTAAATACACGGCTAGAATATAAAACGTGGTTTCTGTTGAACCTTGCAACACCGAAGCAAGTCGCCCCGCAAAAGAGTCAGCTCCATGGTGTTGCATTGTTTCAATCATTAAAGCTCTGGCACCAGAACCGCTTAAAGGTTTCATCAATGCATTAGGTATTGCATCAACAAAACGATTATCGATACCGATGAAGTTTACACCATTGGCAATTATTCCCATCAAGATGTCTAACAAGCCGCTCGCTCTGAGCATTCCTATCGCAAATAACATAGCGATTAAATAAGGAATTAGTGAAATAGCTAATTCAAATCCTTTTTTAGCCCCCTCGACAAACAACTCATAGCAATTGAGCTTTTTATGCGCACCAACACTTAATACTATGACAATAAAAGTTAATAGCAATCCATTTGCAACTATAGAAGATTGCGCAGCCATTTGCTGAGCACCTAAAGAGGAGAAGTACAGAATTACGGCCGCAATTACGGAAATAATAGCAGCGCCATAAAAGAAGATTACACGGTTAAATAAATTAATTTTTTGTACCCAAGATGTGACCAATAAGCCAATCAATGTGGAAGCAAAAGTAGCCAATAAAATAGGGATAAATACATCCGTAGGGTTAAGCGCTCCTTGTTCTGCTCGGTATAGAAACACAGCGATTGGAAACAACGTCACCGAAGAGGTGTTCATCACTAAAAATATTATTTGCGCGTTGGTCAGACGTGATTGCTGAGTATTAAGGCTTTGCATATCTTGCATTGCTTTTATACCAAAAGGCGTCGCAGCGTTATCTAATCCCAAAACGTTAGCGGATATGTTCATAGTAATACTGCCGATGGCAGGATGACCTTTAGGGATTTCGGGCATTAAGCGGCACAGCAAGGGCTCCAACACAACCGACAACTTAGTGACTAAACCAGAGCGTTCGGCTACTTGAAAAATCCCTAACCAGAAAGCAAGTACACCTATTAACCCAATGGAAATATCAACGCTCAATTTCGCCATCGAATAAACGGCGTCCATCACGTCTTTAAAACTGCCAATGTGATCATTAAAAATAACTTGCCAGAGTGTGGCGATGAATGCTGACAAAATGAACGCTAGCCAAATTCTATGTAACATAAGTAAGTATCGTATTTAGTAATACCAAGTAAATTACCATAGAATCAATAGGCTGTGAGCAAATCCTGTTTATTAGCTTTTAATAAACAGGACTTTTTATTGAGTTTGGGACTGAGAGTTGCGTCTTTTAGCGATTAATCGCTAGCATTAAGAACTGCTCTTAAACTATCGATGCAATAGTTCACGTTTTGTATATTTGAACCATATCCCATCAGACCAATTCGCCAAACTTTTCCAGCCAATGAGCCTAATCCTGCACCAATTTCTAAGTTGTATTCGTTAAGTAAGGTTTCTCTTACTTTGGCGTCATCAACACCATCGGGAATACTCACGGTATTGAGTTGCGGTAAACGATACTTTTCTTCAACAATGAACTTTAAGCCTAACGCTTGCAGTCCATCTCTTAGTTTAATGTGCATTTCTTGATGACGCTTCCAAGCGGCTTCGAGCCCCTCTTGTTGCAATATCAAAAGCGCTTCATGCAATGCATATAAACTGTTTACCGGTGCAGTATGGTGGTAGGCCCGTTTAGCACCTTTACCCCAATACCCCATAACCAACTCCATGTCGAGGAACCAGCTTTGAATCGGCGTTTTTCTAGCTTTAATGGCGTCGATCGCTAGCTGACTGAACGAAACGGGAGACAAGCCTGGCACGCATGACAAGCATTTTTGTGTACCTGAATAAATCGCATCGATTTGCCAATCATCCACTCTAAGTTCACAGCCACCTAGGGAAGTAACGGCATCCACTAAGGTTAAACAATTATACTGTTTCGCAAGTTTACACAACGCTTGGGCATCATTCTTAACCCCTGTTGAGGTCTCAGCATGTACAAATGCGACAATTTTAGTGTCTTTATTTTCTTCCAATGCTTGTTCTAGTTTTTTTATGTCCGTTGGTTTACCCCATTCGTCTTCAACCATTACGGCGATACCACCACAACGAATCACGTTTTCTTTCATACGCCCACCAAAAACCCCATTTTGGCAGACGATCACTTTGTCACCTGGCTCAACTAAATTAGCAAAGCAGGCTTCCATACCAGCAGAACCTGGCGCTGAAACTGGCATAGTTAATTGATTCTTTGTTTGAAATGCATATTGTAGGAGAGATTTAATCTCATCCATTAGATCAATAAATTGCGGATCTAAATGCCCAATAGTCGGTCTAGATAGCGCCGTCAGTATTCTTGGGTCAACATCTGAAGGTCCAGGCCCCATGAGAGTACGAACCGTTGGTATAAATGATGTAGCTAGTGAAGTCATAAATTACATTCTCAAAAGGTTAAAACTGCCTTAGTGTTACAGGTGACTGACTAAACGACAAGATCAGCATATCCACTATTCATAAAAAGAATGTATTTAGCCAACTGTATTCCCCATATTTCTTTTAATTAGCCAAAATATTGTTCAGTTCACACCAATGATCTGTGGATAAGCTGTAGACAAGGACTGTATAAAGTGTGGTTTAGGTGTTGATAAAGGATGGAAGTCATTTGTTTTTGTGATGCAGGACACTGATTTTAAGACGTTTTTAAATTTAGTTTCAAATTTGTTTAATTTTTGTGCAAAGTTGTTCTAAAATAAATATTCGAATCAATAATTTTGATTTTGAAGACTTCTCCCTGAAGAAGTTGAGTTAGCGCAAGGCTCTTTCCAAGAGCCATTCCCCTAAGCCCGGAACTAGTGATAGTACCGGGCCTTTTTTATAAGGGGGAAAAAAACCGCCAAAAAAGCAGTGTAAAATGTCTATACTATTCTTCGATCAGCTCACTCATGTAGCGTTTCGCATTATTCACGTAATGTTCGGCAGAGCCTTTTAACATTGCTTGCTGTTGCTCATTTAGGGTCTTAATAATTTTGGCTGGGCTTCCCATTACAAGGGAACCATCTGGTATTTCCATGTTTTCAGTAACCAAGCTATTTGCGCCAATTAAGCAATAACGACCAATCTTCGCCCCATTTAACACAACAGCATTGATGCCAATTAGGCTGTAGTCACCTATTTCACACCCATGCAACATCACTTTGTGTCCTACCGTTACACCTTTGCCTAGAATTAAGGGGATATCGTAATCCGTGTGCAAAACAGAGCCGTCCTGAATATTCGTATCTGGCCCCACTGTTATCTCGTCACAATCACCACGAATAACAACATTAAACCAAACGCTGCTATTTTCTGCCAAATTAACCGAACCAATCACATGACTACCAGGCGCGATAAACGCGCTCTTTGCAACAACGGCTTTGCGTTTTCCGATTGAATAAATCACATTAACTCTCCTTTAGCCTTTAGTCGCTTCACTTTTTAACTTGTCGCATTAGCCCTTCTTGCATGGTTGAAGCCACAAGAACCCCTTTTTGATTAAAGAACTGACCGCGAACTAACCCTCGTACGCCACCAGTAAATGGACTTTCAGCGACATATAATAACCATTCGTCAAATTTGAATGGGTGATGAAACCACATTGCATGATCTATGGTTGCCATTCTAAGTTGTTTATTTCTAACCGAAATTCCATGGGGCTGCAAACAAGTACCCAGAAAATGGTAATCTGATGCATAGGCCAGCATGGCATGATTTAAGTTTAAATTATCCGCTATGATTTCTTGTGCGCGCATCCATATATAACGCTTCGGCTCCGATTTAACCGGTTCCAAGGGATCTATGGTTTGTACAGTCCTGCTATCGATTGGCTTATGATAACTAATTGCTTCTTGCATTCGCTCAGATATTTGATCCAATGTACTTTCAAAAAAAGTTAAATCAGATTTCACTTCCTGCGGTGGCGGAACATCTGGCATATCGGCAAACTGATGCTCTAAGCCTTTCTCGGGTGTTTGAAAAGACGCAGTCAAATAGAATATGTTTTTGCCATTTTGTATTGCTTTTACGCGACGGGTTGAAAAGCTTCTACCATCTCTGACATTTTCCACATCATATAACACTGGATGGTTTGCATCACCGGGTAATAAAAAGTAAGAATGAAAGGAATGAGAAACTCTACCTTCTGGCAAGGTGTTATGGGCTGCGGCTAACGCTTGTCCCATAACCTGTCCGCCAAATAGCGCGCGGAATCCCAGATCCCAGCTTTGTCCTCTGTAGAGCGAATCTTCGATTTTTTCTAACTGCAATAATGACTTTAATGTCACTTCTGCCATGTACTACTCCCCGTATATTTTTAGCGCTTATTTGTTTTTAATTTTTTTGGATGAAACTTCTCTGGTAAACCCGAAGCATGTTCAAAGTAACGAGTGTCTTTATACGGCAATTTCATAAATCCTGAAATCCCCAACCCTTTAATTTCTGAAACTAAGTCGATAATTTTATTTAATAATGCCTTAAATTCACTCTCCATACTGTGATCCAGTAATGTGTAATAACTATGAATTTTAAGATGTGTAGGTAAAGCTTCAAATATAATGCAACCGGTATGATGAATACTATTTAATTGCCGAATAATTACCATCATATTGTCAGGAAGGGCTAATAACTCATCAGGATCTTCGCCATCTTCAAAATAAGAATGGTTACGACTCTGATCTTCTGTAATGGATGTTTGGCTCAATTCGTAAGGTATTTGCATATGGATATTGGGTTGGTAGGGTAAGTTTTCGTCTTCCCGTTCAATGTGTAAGGTATCTCGCGCATTAAACATACAGCTTTTAAACACCCCTACTCTATGAATCGCTCTTGCTAAAGTAACGACATTGTTCACAGAAACATCAAATGAACGTTTTAATGTTGGATTAAAAAGATTCAAACTAGAATCAATATAAACCCCTTCTGGCAGCCACCTAACTACTAATCCGCCAACAACGGGATATTTACCTAATCTACCCACCGCAGATATAAATGCTTTTTCTGTCTCTCCCATACCTTGCATGTAGTTTTTATAATAACGTTCAAACTGAGCGTCATTTACATAATGTAGGTCGGAAGTAATGTCGCTATTTTCTAGTTTTAAGAATGAGCGTCTAGAACTGTAAACTACCGTATCAATTTCTTTTTTCTTGGCAAAACTCCAAGTAGGAATAAGTGCAACATGATCTTCGACGTCTGTTTCACAAAAGACAATATTTTTCATGAATTTCATGTTTTTAATAAAATAGTCGCCACCCAATTTACGTTGTTTAGGATCTTCACTTAACATTGCGCTAAGCACTTCAGATAATTCCTTGGGTAAGCCGAGGGAATTTGGTTTTATAATGTGTCTACCGAAGCGGCTTGACTGACCTGACGCTAATGCATATAAGGTACTTGCCAGCCCTTGTTCATCGAATCTGGGACTGGATAATTCACCATTTAATTGTTCATCTCCGATGAAATAAACGTCCCCAAGGCGTGCATTGGTTTGTTGCAAATCACTCGACATTAAATCCATAACATTGTTAGCGATATATTGGCCTTGGTGATCCATTTGCGCAAAAACACTGGATCCCCAATCGATTAAGCCAATTGATTCAGTTTGCTCGTCGAACACAATATTGGAAGGTTTAATATCGCCGTGCACAATAGGTTTAGTGATACCTTGCTCTTGGTGTTGTCGTAAAAAGATTAAGATGTCACAAAGTTGTGCTGCGATTTTTGTAATTAGCCTCGCCGATAAAGGTCCTTTTTGCAGTGAATATACTTCTAAATCAACGCCCTTGGCTCTTTCCATTACCAAAATGGCTTGTTTTTTAATCCGTTGAAATTCGATTAGTGATGGTACGTAGGGGTGCTCTACCTGACTTAACATATAGGCTTCATCTTCCAATTGCTCTTGCACATGTTGAGGAAGATTGATCCGAGAAAACTTAAACACTAATTGATTCTGACGTGGATCTTTGCCCGCAAAAGCAAAGCCAAAAGCACCTTTCCCAATTAGCTCTATTTCACTGTAGCCCAATAACTCGAGCTGTTCTTTACACAGTTTTATCCAATCTTTTAACTTTTGCGCATCTTTGTGAGACAAAAGATAAATAGATTGTTCATCAGGAATATAAAAATGTTTTAGATCAGCTACAGTCATTTTAGATGGCCTTAGTTAGTCAGGCTTTTTCAACCATTCTACGTAAGCTTTGCCATGTGCATCATCACCGCCAAGATGCGCGACTAATTCAGGTAAAACATTCTCTAGATCAGTATCCAGTTGCCATGGAGCATTAACGATAATTAAACCAGACCCATACATACCCGCATCACCTTCATTTTCAGTAACATGCATTGCTACATTGAGCACGCTTTTACAATCAAGGGCAGCGATTTCACTGATCATTTTTTCACTTAATCCCGCCTTTTGACCTGCACGACTAGATAAAAGTGGATACCAAATTGCAAAAATGCCAACCGACCATTTCTTAATGGCTTTAGCGAGTGTCATCACAACCTGTTGATATTCGTCAGCGACTTCGTACGATGGGTCTATTAGGACTAATCCCCTTGCAGGAATCGGTGGCAATATTGCTAATAGTCCTTCATAGCCATCTCTGTGATGTACACCAACCTTTGCTAAAGATCCAAAATCCACCAAATTATGGCGTAAATTGTCTATCTCCGTATTGTGCAACTCCATGCATACTATTCTATCCTGCTCACGAAGCATATTAGCAGCAATCAGGGGCGATCCTGGATACTGATTATTTTCAATAAAATCATGTGTAAGTTGTTGATATTCCGCTATATCTTGTTGTTCTGACTGGTATGCTTGCATAGCGGTTATGCCAGTTAAAAATTCTTTGGTTTTTTGCGCCTCTAGTCCTTGCAGTTCATACAAACCCGCACCACTGTGAGTATCAATGTAGACTGCGGGCTTAGCTTTGATTTTAAGCTTTTTGATGATCAACATCTGGGTAATATGCTTTAACACATCAGCATGATTACCTGCATGAAAACTATGACGATAACTTAACATTTGAATGGCTACTTATATAACTGAACATCAGCTAATGATACCCAAATAAGCCAGACTCACCAACGTTTAACCAAGAGGTGCCAGATAAAAATTATATGGCACCCTACAACCTAACTTAAGTCAGTCAGCATACTTATTGGGTTTTCGAGATAAGATTTCCACAAATTACTAAACTTAAGCATAGTTGCGCCGTCAATTATACGGTGATCTCCAGACCAACTTATATGCATTATATTGACCGGAATTACCTTATCATTTAGATCAAAACGAGGTAGTCGTTGAATCTTTCCGAGGGCAACAATTGCACTCTCAGGCTTATTAATTACTGGTGTCGCTGTAGTGCCACCAATCACACCCACATTGGAAATACTAATTGTACCGCCTTTTAAATCGTTACTAGAAAGTTTACCTTGCCTTGCAAGTCCTACTAATCGTTCGACTTCTTGCGCAATTTCAAACAATGAAAGGTTTTCAACTCCCTTGATATTGGGAACAAGCAAGCCTAATTTGGAATCAACAGCAATACCAATATTGTGTTGTTTGAAATAAGTAATTTCAGTGCATTGTTGGTTCACTTGGCTATTTATGATTGGGAACTGTTTTAAAGCCAAAGACAAAGATTTAATGAAAAATGGCATTAAACTTAACTTAGTGCCTTTATTCTCAAACTCCTGTTTAAGGTTGCTACGTACCTTCATTAAGTTATCCATTTCGATCTCGTCACTCACACTAAAGTGCGGAATACTGAACACAGAGTCTGTCATTTGTTTAGCCATTATCGCTTTAATTCCGCGAATGGTTTCAACCTTATTCTCGTGGCTGTCTTGTGATGCTGCATCCTCATTGGTAACAGCATTTTGTAAAGTTTGTGGTTGATTATTTTTGTTTAGATGGGCGGTTATATCATCTTTCAAAACGCGACCTTTTTTACCGCTTCCTAATACGCAGGTAATATCTAAACTATTTTCTCTAGCTAAACGCCTAACAGCGGGACTAGCTAAGGCTTTACGTTTTGCTGACGTGGTTTGGCCAACTTTAGGCGTAGTGCTTTGTGGTTCTGAAATTTTATTGCTATTTACCGATCTAGGCTGACTAGCTTGAGAACCTTCAGAAGTCACAAGAGAATACAATGGGCTATGGACTTTTGCTATCTCCCCTTGTTGATAATATAACTGACTTATGACACCGGAATATTTGGCGGGAATTTCCACAAGTGCCTTATCCGTCATCACTTCAACCACAGCTTGATCTTCTGCAACCGTATCACCTTCTTGAACAAGCCATTTTACGATTTCACATTCAACAATACCTTCACCTATGTCAGGTAAGATAAAATCAATCGCTTCAGTAGATTGTCTCTGGATCCCTTGCTCTTGTTCGCTTGAAGCATGTGCTGGTTGAATCAATTCCTCACTTTTGTGCTGTTGTTCACTGTCACTTTGTATTTTGCCTTGTCCACTCTCGGAACCGCCATCTAAAGCGAATAGTGGTTCATGGACTTTTGCTATGTCACCAGCTTTGTAATACAGCTTAGTGACTTTGCCAGAATGCATTGCTGGGATCTGCACGGTTGCCTTGTCAGTCATGACCTCAGCAACAGGCTGATCTTCCTCTATCAGATCACCTTCGTTTACCAACCATTCAAGAAGTTCACATTCTACAATTCCTTCGCCAATATCAGGCAATATAAAGTCATTCATGTTGTTCTCCTGATTAATAATTGACTGAGCGCTTAATGGCTTCGTAGGTTTTTAAATGATCTGGCATGTATTCCTTTTCGTGTGACAACGGATAAGGTGTATCTAAGCCACATACTCGAGCTATAGGTGATTCAAGATTTAAAAAACATTTATCTTGCACTGTGGCTGCAATTTCACTGGCAAAGCCGCCTGTTTGTGGAGCTTCATGGTTAATTAACAAACGTCCGGTTTTCACCACTGACTCGCACACGGTTTCTACATCCCAGGGCAATATGCTGCGTAGATCGATAATTTCACAGGAGATACCGTCATTTTCAGCCATCTCAGCTGATTTTTGCAGTATTTCCACTTGCGCGCCCCACGCAAGTAAGGTTATATCGGTGCCATTTTTGACAAGTTCTGCTTTGCCTAGCGTTAATTCGTAATCTTCCTCTGGTACCTCGCCCACAGACGCTCGATAAAGGCGTTTAGGCTCCATAAACAACACTGGATTGTCGTCTCTAATTGAGGCCAATAACAAGCCTTTAGCTTGATATGGATTGCGAGGAATCACTATTTTCATTCCAGGGATATGTGCGAAAAAAGCTTCTGGAGATTGTGAATGATAATGGCCACCAGCAATCCCACCACCGTATGGCGTTCTAATCGTTAAACTACCGCAGGTAAATTGACCGCCAGAACGATATCTAAACTTGGAGGTTTCATTTACGATTTGATCAAAAGCTGGAAAAATATAATCGGCAAATTGAATCTCTGCTATTGCAGTTGAACCTTGTGATGCTAAGCCGTTGGCGAACCCTATTATCCCTTGCTCGGTCAACGGTGTATTAAAACAGCGCTGCTTACCGAACTTTTCTTGTAAGTTGCTGGTTGCTCTAAAAACGCCTCCAAAATGACCGACGTCCTCGCCAAATACCATCGCCGTTTTATCTGCTTCCATTGCCGTTATTAATGCATTATTCACGGCTTGTAACATGTTCATTTTAGTCATTTTTCATTCTCCCTGAAGTCTTCGGATAGGCATCTGGGTACTGACGAATATGTTGTTTGAGTAGTTGCAGTTGTTCTTTTAAATGCCATGGTGGCGTGTCATAAACATCCTCAATAATATCCTCTATGCTATTAATCGGTTCTTTTTCTACTTGTTTTAAGGTTTGCAAAACTTCTTGACGAGACTCGCTAGCGAAGTCTTTGATTGCTTGTTCATCAAACCATCCTTTACTTTTCATCCACTTTTCAAACCGTAAAATAGGATCTTTTAGTTTCCATTTGGCTTCCTCTTCTTTGGAACGATATCCGGTAGGATCATCAGAAGTTGAATGGGCTGCTAGTCGATACGTCATGGCTTCAATTAATACCGGACATTTTTCTTTTAAAGCAACTTCTCTGGCTTTTTTTGTGGCGGCATAAACAGCTAAAACATCATTGCCGTCAACTCTAATCGTGCGAATACCGTAGCCTATTCCGCGAGAAGCAATACCATCTCCAGCAAATTGTTCTTCTGCTGGTGTAGAGATGGCGTAGCCATTATTCCGACATAAGAAAATAACCGGACAATTTAACACTGCGGCCATATTCAGACCTGCATGAAAATCTCCCTCAGAGGCGGCACCTTCACCAAAATAGCAAATAGTTAAGGCATCCAACCCAGCCATTTTTTGACCGTATGAATAGCCTGATGCTTGTGGAATTTGAGTTCCTAATGGAGATGATATAGTCATGAAATTTAATGTTTTATCCCCATAGTGAATAGGCATTTGACGACCTTTGTTTGGGTCTTTTTGATTACTAAACATTTGATCCATAAACTGCTTAGTCGTATATCCGCGATACGCTAATGAACCTTGTTCACGGTATTGAGACATGATCATATCTTGCGGCTCTAACGCTGCGGCACTGCCTATTGTGGCAGCTTCTTCACCTGTACAGGCCAAATAAAAGCTGATCCTGCCTTGTCGTTGTGCGGCAATCATGCGTTCATCTAGAATCCTAATATAGTGCATCGTTTTTAGGATTCTTTGTGACACTTCTTGGTTTAACTCCGCGCACTCCGCGTGGTTGTGAACCTTGCCTTCGGGCGATAATAACTGCAGCATGGGAATATCGACTAAACCGTTGGTGATCATTTCCACGTTATGGACCATCCCAATATCGGAAAGATGATTTCTGTCTTTCATCTAAAAACCTATTTTAAGAGTTAAATAAACTGTTATCAATATGTTAATTCTAGTTCACAAATTGCGGAGATGTGTTGCGAAAATGAATTGCAGAAATTGCACAAAGTACAGAAGTATTCTAATAAGCCCAATACAATTAGGATGTTTATCCTAATTGTGAATTTACCTAACCATATCTAGTTTATTTGCCTAACAAAGTAGGATTTAACCAATAAAAAGATGATTCAATCAGGGATATGACGATGCAGTTGTATGCTTGTTCAAAATTGCAGGAAGATTAAATAAAATCGGAAAAAAGGGTCTAAAAATTAGACCCTTTTAAAACTAGTGCAGTTACTCAAACTTACGCTCGCGTTTAGTTTGTATTGTTTCTATGTAGCCATGCCAAGTAGCATAACCAATTAGCGGCATTAACAATACGAATCCAACAAACCCTGTGAGAAAGCCGATTACCACCGCGACAAATATAATCATCGCCCAAACAAACATTGGACCTTTGTTTAACCAAACAGCATTTACAGTAGTTAATACCGCAGTAGCCAAATCTACTTTACGTTCCATCAATATAGGTTGTGTAAAAGCGCTGAGTAAAAATACGATGCCGGTGAAAACGGCTCCTACGCAGGTCCCCAATACTAAGAATGGTAATAACTCTTCTAAGTTATCTCCTAGGTATGAAGGGTACAGTGCGTGGATCATTGAGGCTACGCGTAACCAAAATATCATCAACACCATTAACAATATACCAAATCCCCATTCGTTAACTGCATTGCGTTTCACCGCTTTTATGGCGTGCCATAAAGTGGGCTTATGACCTTTACCAAATTCCCAACTGATATCATACAGGCCTGCTGCCAAAAAAGGCCCTATCAACATAAAACAAACCATCGCTGGCAAAATAACCAAGTGCCAACCTGTGAGTGCAACTAAATAAGTAATTAGCCAAGGAATTAGTGCAAAGAACACACCAAAGAAGACGGTTAAAATAGGTGCTCGTAACAGATCTCTAAATCCTAATGCAAGCCATTTAAATGGATCTGAAAACGCTAATTCATTACAAGGAATAACTCGTGCAATATTACTATCTGTTATTGCATTGTGAGGTTCTTCTTGGAAATGCTGTGACATACTTAACTCCAAAATTTTAAATCGATTCGGTTGGAAACACATCTATAATTCAAATTGGACATATCAATAAGTATAAGCAAGCAAGGGAAGTTTGCCATTTATCCGCTGAAATATTGTTCACCTAGATAATTTCCCAAGGTTTAAGATGTCCTCTATGAATATAGCTACAATTAACATATTTGTAACATTATTCAAATAATATTCGATTGGGAGTCGAAATGCTTAGCGATTAAAATCGGCAGGACGCCAACTCAGTGAGGAATTAAAATAACCAAAAAGTGCATTGTTGAGATCAGAAAAACTGGTGATTAATTCTTCTGAATTAGAAACACACCTCCAAACAAAACGATGGCAATTATTTTTGATCAAATCGTAGTCGCTATAATTGTACAATTTCGAAACGGCAGTTTTTGCGGCATGTGGTGAGATTAGCGCCTCTCCTAAATCGTTACAAACCACATAAATACATTCACCACTTCTTTTAGTTAAGAAACGTTGCGGTGAGATACCGCGTATTAAGCCATTCCCTTTTAATTCAATAATATTGCCATCAACCCAAATTCCGGTATGTTCAAACACACCAAATATCCCACAACACACAATAGCGCCGTCTTGAAGGTGAACGAAGGATTGCTCTTCTCCAGGGTAATGTTTCACGTACTGGCGTTTAATTTTATTTGCTCGATGAACTTTGTCACCAGCGTACAGAGCTGCTATTCCAGCCCCTAACCAAATTAATGGAACAGGCATAATGGTGTATTCCTATAATGAACTGCAATTTCAGAGTGCTAGATCTTAAAAAATAAGACAACAATTAGTTTGTAAACAGATGTTATGCAAAAAACATGAGTCTTATATAAAAAAAATTATTAAATCCCTCTTAACACCAACCCCCAGGCTGTATTATTCTGTGTTATCAAATCAAGGTATGGGCATTCATGAAAATAATTAATAAATCCAACAAATTAGAGGGTGTGTGTTACGACATTCGAGGACCGATCCTGGATGCCGCTAAAAAAATGGAAGACGAGGGGCATAGGATCCTCAAACTTAATATAGGTAACCCTGCCCCATTTGGATTTGCAGCCCCAGAAGATATTCTAAAAGACGTTATTCATAATTTGCCTACCGCGCAAGGGTATTCTGACGCCAGTGGCATATACGCAGCTCGTGTAGCCGTGATGCAGTATTACCAGCAAAAGAACATTAAAAATATCTCGGTTGATGACGTCTTCATTGGAAATGGCGTCAGCGAATTAATCGTAATGGCAATGCAAGCTTTGTTGAACAATGGTGATGAAGTGCTGATTCCAAGCCCAGATTATCCATTGTGGACCGCGGCTGTTAGTTTATCCTCTGGTACCCCAGTACATTATAAATGTGATGAACAAGCCGGTTGGTTTCCAGATATTGACGATATTCGCAGTAAGGTCACCGCCAATACCAAAGCAATTGTGCTTATTAATCCAAATAACCCTACAGGTGCGGTATATAGCAAGGCGGTATTGCAGGACATCATTGAATTGGCAAGAGAATTTAATTTGGTTGTTTTCAGTGATGAGATATATGACAAAATCTTATACGACGACGCCGAACATAATTGTATTGCTGCAATGGCTGACGATTTGTTTTTTATTACGTTAAGTGGTCTTTCGAAAAATTATCGAATTGCTGGTTTTAGAGCCGGTTGGTTGCTGGTTAGCGGAAATAAATTGATCGCTAAAAACTATATTGATGGAATTAACATGCTCGCTTCAATGCGAATGTGTGCCAATGTCCCCTGTCAGTATGCGATTCAAACTGCACTTGGTGGATACCAAAGTATTAATGATTTAATTGTTGATGGCGGTCGCTTAAAAATACAGCGAGATATTGCCACTAAAATGTTAAATGACATTGATGGTATCAGTTGCGTAGTACCAAAAGGTGCAATGTACTGTTTCGCCAAAGTTGATGCCGAAAAATTTAATATTACCAACGATGAACAAATGATCTTGGATCTATTAACCAAAGAAAAGATCCTGTTAGTACACGGAAAAGCATTCAACTTTAAAGATGGTTGCTACTTTAGGTTGGTTTTTCTACCCCATAAAGATGAACTGGAAACGGCCATTAATCGTATTGGTAATTTCTTCTCTTACTACAAGCAAGTGTAATTATGCACAACTTCAAATGAGAGTGTAATTATCTACACTCTCATTTTTAAACACTTACATTAATAATGTAGTTTGCAATACAAATAGCAGAAAAGTTCAACACTTCGATGTATCATTTACCCTAACTGCTAATTGTTTTCGTAAATAGGTGGTTCTAAGCCTATTCCTTCATCAAAAACTCATTTATTACTTGGTAAAATCAAAGGTCGTTATTATGAACCAAAGTACATTTATGGCATGGATAATTAGAATGCCATTACTAGAGCGTTGGGCGTTAATGCATTGCTTTCAATCAGAAAATGTATCTGAGCACTGTCATCAAGTGGCCGTGATTGCGCATTTGTTAACAGTAATTAAAAATAAGCGCTTTAATGGCAAGTTAAATCCAGAAAGAGCCGCTACTTTAGCCTTGTATCACGAAGTTTCAGAAACCAAGCTGCAAGATATCAACACCAATACAAAGTACCATAACCCTGAATTCACTAAAGCATTTAAAATGCTCGAAGACCTAGCTGAAAAAGAATGTTTGTCAACGCTACCTGAAGATTTACGCAGCGAAATGGAACCTTTGTTAGTGCAGTCTGAAGTTGATCCTGAATATAAAGCCATTGTAAAAGCGGCTGATATTTTACAAGCCTATGTGAAAACTATGAATGAGCTACGTTTTCATAACGATGAATTTTTACACGTTAAAGACAAACTAGATAAAACCATACAAGAACTTATCGTTACCATGCCTGAAGTTGAATGTTTTGTAGAAATTTTTTTGGACAGTTGCACTACAACCCTAGATAAGTTGTCTGAAACCCAGCTATAAACAACGCTTCGCTCACAAAATTTAATCTTTAAGTGGCTTAATTCACAGTTTATTGAGTCACTCAAAAGATACGTTCTCCCCATCCGTTGCGCTTAGCTCAAAGAAATAACGTCTTTGACTATTATTTTGTTAGCCTACTTCTGAGCCCTAACTACACCTTAGCTAATGTCAAAAAGAGTCAATTTTTGCGTTGTACTGTGGAACAGGAATTTTTCCTATATGAAGTTCATTTAGCGATGTATAGCATATGTTTTTTGTTAAATAAAAGTGAATAAAAAGCATGACTCTGAAACCAACGCTAATCAGTACGGCGATACTGTCATCGTTATTACTGGCCTCATACCCCACTCAAGCTGTAGATAACATTGCGGACATTGAAAAGCTAACGGTTAATGGTATTTTGCCATCAAGGCTTGAAGCTGTTGCCGGCTCTTTTGATATTCTTGGAGAGGACTATTTACAGGCTCGTCGTCCAATTTCGGTAAATGAGCAGTTAAGAGCACTGCCAGGCATAATGGTTGTCGCAGATGGCAGTATGAGTTTTGATTTAAATATCGGTATCCGAGGACAAAACCCACGGCGCAGTGCGAAAGCGATGGTGATGGAAGATGGTATGCCTCTTCAGTTAGCTCCCTACACGGATCCGGTGAATCACTATGCTACGCCTTCAACATCGGTTACTCGAGTAGAAGTTGTAAAAGGTGCTGGTCAGATTTTATATGGACCTCAAACATTAGCCGGAGCAGTCAATTTTGTGACCAAAGCGGTGCCAAGAAATGGTGAAATTCAAGGTAGCTTTACATCTCGTTTCGGTAATCAAAATTTCCAAGGTTTACATGGAAGTGTTGGTTATGGAAACGACAAAGGTGGCCTTATGTTTGAACTGGCACAAACTAAAGGTGATGGTATTTTTTACAACAGTGACTACGACATCAAAGACTATCGATTTAAGGGCGAATACAACATTACCGATAAGCAAAAAATAGGGCTCAAGGTAGTTCACACAAAAGATCGTCGGAATCAAACGGAAAACTATCTCACTCGCGATGAATATGCAAACGACCCTTACGATCACCCTACGGCGGAGCTAGACAAATGGCAACAAGACCGTGACATTGTACAACTCACCCATACATTTGAGGTTAATAACAAGCTCACCTTGAGCTCTCAGGCTTACTACAGCGATATTTTTCGTAATGGTCTACGGGGTTCGAATAGCGGCAGAGAGGTTGACGGAGTTTGGGAGTCTCGGCTACGTAATTGTGATGCTATAGGTGATACCAACGGCGACGGTAATATAACGGTTTCCGATATTACTAACTCTGATATTAATTTATGCGGCGGTCGTCATGCTCCCCGTCAGTATTTTACTTGGGGCGCAGAAAGTCGCGCTGACTTTGCACATAACCTATTCAACCTTGAAAATGATGTGATTGTTGGGGTACGTTTTCATAAGGAAGAAATACATCGTCAACAAGTATATGCAACCACAACTGCACAGCGCTTGGATTACCAATTAGCCTTAGTCGAAGGCGACGATCTCGAAGGGGAGCGTTTCGACGGATACGCAGTGTCTTATTATGCGCAAAATACCACCTATATCGATAATTGGTCTGTTACAGCTGGTTTTCGCTTTGAAGATGTAAGAACCAGAGACAGTGACGATTTCTCCACTAATAGCGTATCTGACGATTATACTAAGTTCCTGCCAAGCTTAAGTATCGCTTGGAATGGCATAAATAACACAACCGTTTTTGCAGGCGTTCACAAAGGCATATCACCAGCTCGAGCAGATCGCGATCTTGATGCTTCTGGAGCACGCGCCGTACCAGAAGAAAGTACCTTATATGAAGTCGGTATGAGGTCGAATTACGCAAAAGGGGTGATGTTTTCTGGCGCAATCTTCCATAACGATATTGAAAATACTATCGTTGATAATGGCGCAACATTTGATAACAGTGGCGAAAGCGAACAGCAAGGTATTGAACTAGCTGGTCGGATTAACTTTGCTGACATTTATGGGCAAACAAATAATGTCTATTTGTCTGGCGCTTATACTAATTTATGGACAGCTAAATACATCAAGGCTTCTGACCCAGATAATGATGGCAATCGAATGCAGTATGCTCCTAAGCAATTGATCAATCTTGATTTTGGTTATGAACATGCCAGTGGCATTGATGCAAGGATTGGCGTTCAGTATGTGGGAGAGCAATTTGTAGA
Organism: Aliiglaciecola sp. NS0011-25; assembly: GCF_040370605.1. Classification (NCBI taxonomy): domain Bacteria; kingdom Pseudomonadati; phylum Pseudomonadota; class Gammaproteobacteria; order Alteromonadales; family Alteromonadaceae; genus Aliiglaciecola; species Aliiglaciecola sp. NS0011-25. The sequence continues at coordinate 216,591 of NZ_BAABWR010000002.1, read as the reverse complement.
TGATGAAAACACCCAAGAAGAAAGTGCCAATGGCATTGAGGGGACAATATCAAGCTACACAATTTGGAATGCAACCGTGAACTACTATATTCCAGATACCCAAGTAACGTTATTTGCTAGCATCGAAAATGTGTTTGATAAAACTTATTTAGTCAGCCGAAATGAGGGCAAGTTAGCAGGTCGTGAACGTTTGTTCTTTGGAGGTATTACCTTTAATTTTTAAGCGGTTTAATTGCTACTCGAAGCAAACTCAAAAGGATGAACAAGTGCGGTTTACCACTCAGTACTTGTTCATCTTTAAATTTTTTAAAAAGAAGCACAAACATCCAATAATCAGCACACCGATAAATCCCTAAGACTCCTACACTTTATTGGCTACCTATAAACCTCATACTGGCCTCGATTATAAGAAAGCTAAGTATTGCAATAGCTAAAATAAATCTCCCTTTAACAACTCAAAACCAATCTTACCCCACTTTTCCCCCTTAGTTCCAAAGTATGAGAAATTTGAACCCAAGGAACAATGCCTATGGTGCCTGAGATGAGTATGATCAAAAGTACAGAATCAAGAAACGGATATTGGAATTCTACAAAATGAGCATGCGCGCTCTTATCAACTTTAGAATTATTGCCTCAGTCATAGTGATTTTAATTTTCAGTATTATTATTGCGGTATGGCAAGCTAGAGTCTCTGTTGAAAAAGAAGTTCGCTCATCCATTAACCTAGCCGTCCAAATGATTGAATTTGGGTTTGACCATCTGTCTACCGGAAGCGAACAAAAGCATGCTTGGTTTGAGAAAATTGCCACTATGCAGCCAGCCAGGCACCTGAATATATCCATTGAAAACACCAAACGCTCAACCGTCAAGGGTGAAAGCCATTATCAAAATCCAGAAGAAAATGCGGCTCCACGCTGGTTTATTAAGTCTGTAATGGCGGATTTTCTAACTCATAATTACGATATGGAAATTGCAGATGGATCAGTAGAAACGATTTTCATTACCGCTGATCCTATGGATGAAATTAACGAAGCCTGGGGAGAAACGAAAGTATTTTTCGGCTCAATAGCACTGATGCTATCGGTAATATTCTTCACCGTAAACCTCGTTTTTAACTCAATGCTAAAAGCCGTTAAAGCGATTCTATCTGGCTTACGTCAAGTTGAAACTGGCCATTTTGATTTGCAATTACCGCATTTTAAAATTAGTGAATTTAATACCATTGCAATGGAAATTAACGGTATGAGTCGGGCGTTAAAAAACGCACAAACAAATAATCAAGCGTTAGCCCTGCACAGCATGAAGATTCAGGAAACTGAACGACAAAATATGTCTCGCGAATTACATGATGAAATGGGCCAATCTTTAACAGCAATCAAAGCGATGGCCGTAACATGCCAACAACCGAAAACCGATGTAAAGGCGATTACCGATTCTATTATTAAAATTTGTGACCATTTATCTGTTGTTGTTCGCTCAATGATGAAAACGCTTCACCCTCTTAGTTTGTCAGAGCTTGGTTTAGGCGCAACCTTGTCGGAATTGGTCACCGAATGGCAGCGACGAAATGAAACATTATGCTTTGATCTTGAATACGACCCGTCATTGGAAAGCTTAAGTGATGAAATTGCGATCCATGTTTATCGAATAGTCCAAGAATGTCTAACTAACGTTGTGCGTCATGCAAACGCGTCAAAAGTAGAGGTTCTTATCAACAAAGACGCTGATCAGGTAAAAATTACAGTAACGGATGATGGTCAAGGTAAACAATTCAATCCAGCCGGGTTTGGTTTATTAGGTATGCGCGAACGGGCTGAAAACCTAGGTGGCCAATTCCATATTGAGTCCATCGAAAACTATGGTGTAAAAGTCACAGTGGAACTGCCTTATTGGGAAGACAAGTAATGCAAACAAATAAATTGAAGGTCTTGTTAGTAGATGATCATATGGTCGTGAGGGCTGGATTTAGAATGTTACTCGCCTCGCAAGATTTTATCGGTGATATTGTTGATATTGAACGTGGTGAATTAGCAACCAAAGAATATCGGCGTTTTAAACCTGATGTGGTTGTTATGGATTTATCGATGCCTGGAATTGGTGGTCTTGAAACCATACGTCGGTTATGCAAATGTTATCACGGTGCGCTCATTTTAGTGTACAGCATTCATGATGAGAAGATTTATGTAGAGCGCGCATTAGATGCAGGAGCAAAAGGTTACGTCACTAAAAACAGTGCTGCAGAAGTCTTAGCTGAAGCGGTTGCGGTTATTGCAAGTGGTAAGGAATATATAGAAAAAGGCTTGTTACCCAACAATACTGAAATACGCTTCAATGGACCGAAAAAGACCAAACATAAACTTAATCTCCTTTCGCCAAGAGAATTTGATGTTTTCAGGCTGTTATCTAAAGGTTTAAACGCTCACAACGTTGCCAATGAGCTTAGTCTGAGTTACAAAACAATTTGTAACTACAATACACAAATTAAAAACAAACTGAATGCTAGCACATCAGCAGAACTGGCGAATATCGCCATGGTTCATAATATTATTTAAATCCAACGAAATGAGAAAATGAGCTTAAATACTTCGCTATCAATATGCTGGTTAACGACTAGGTATTAAGCAATCGCCAAGTTGAAATGCAACTATGTTAAAAATAAACAGCTTATACGGTTGTTTTTCATCCGTTTTATATCCATAACAACCTCTGTAAATACAGAATAATTCTGCCCTGCCCTATAACTAACAGGCAAGTGACTTTGTAGTATAAATAGGTTAATTTAATCTTATAACCTGTGTACAAAAGGCTGAAGGGTTGCGGATGACATTCAACAGGGTAAATCAATAAAACCATGAGTTTGAGTAACAAAAATGAAAACTCGATGTATCAAAACGGATTAAATAAGTAGGATATTTTAGATGTGGACCCAAAGAAGAGAATCAAATCAATCTATTCGCACAGGCGATCATCGAAATCCCTATCAACGAGACAAAGCGAGAATATTACATTCTGCTGCATTTAGACGTTTACAGGCTAAAACCCAAGTTTTAGGTGTGGGCATGAGTGATTTTTATCGAACGCGATTAACTCACTCGCTAGAAGCATCACAAATTGGTCAGGGCATAACAGCACAACTCCGCAATAAATACCCAGAACTTACCCAGCAACTTGATGTAAATGAACAGCTAATCGAAGCACTCTGTTTGGCCCATGACATTGGACACCCACCCTTTGGGCATGGTGGCGAAGTGGCGTTACATTATAAAATGTACAAACATGGTGGTTTTGAAGGCAATGGGCAAACCTTTAGAATTGTCGGAAAATTAGAACCATACACATTAGAACATGGCATGAATCTGAGTCGTCGCACTATGTTAGGTTTAGTTAAGTATCCCAACTTTATCGATAATCTTACCAATCAGCGGATCGAAACAGATCAAGTGCCTCATCGCCAAGTTAAAGCCGATCTATGGCATCCACCCAAGGGTTTATACACTTGTGATACGGAAATGTTTAATTGGCTGTTAGAGCCATTGTCTGAGAACGATAAAAATAAATTTGTAGCCTTTAATCAGTTTGACGATAAACACAGTAAAACACGCTTCAAAACATTTGATTGTTCCATAATGGAATTGGCTGATGATATCGCCTACGGTATTCACGATCTTGAAGATGCTATTGTCATGGGAATCATTCACCGTGAGCAATTCCAACAAGAAGTTACTGCAAAAATTAAAGATTTAACGGATTTCGTTTTATCTGAAAATATAGATTCAATCACTAACAAACTATTTAGTGAATATCACCATCAACGTAAAGACGCCATTGGTGCGTTAGTAAACGCGTTTATCACCTCCATCGAGATCGTTCCCAAAACAGAACACTTTGATGAACCCCTATTAGCGTATGACGCGGCGTTCCCTATCTCTTGTCATAAGGCGTTAGGATTGTTCAAGACATTTGTATTTAACCGCGTTATTCGTAAGCCGGATATTCAATTAATTGAATATAAAGGACAACAGATTGTGATGGAACTGTTTGAGGCCATTCAGTCCGATCCAGCTCGGCTATTACCAGAGAACACAAGAGTTCGATGGCGAGCAGCAGAGTTAGAAAATAATGGAAACCGGGTTATTGCAGATTACATATCTGGCATGACCGATGGTTTTGCATCTAAACTCTACAGCACTTTGTTTTTACCCAAGTCTGGCAGCATTAACGATCAATTTAGCGGTTAAACAATTGTCTTTTTATTAAAAACATTGCAACTTTTTATCCAATTCTTCTTTCTATACGTATAAGCGAAGCGTAGTTTGAATATATTGGATGGTTAATGTTAATAAAAATTCCCAAAAATAGTGATGAATCTGAAAGTCAGGTAACACCCAAAGCAATTTATCAGCAGCGCAGAAGCATGTTGAAGGCAATGGGATTTTTAGGCACAAGTGCCCTACTTGCTAGCCAACCCGCCCGCGCATTAGGTTGGTTTTCTAATGATCAAGAAGGATTCGAAACCAAGCCCTTGTCATTTACTAAATCGACTCAGTTTAGTACTTCAGAAACACTGACACCATTGGACAAAGTTACCTCTCATAATAATTTTTATGAATTTGGAACCGCTAAATCGGATCCAAAAGAAAATGCCCAAAAATTCAAAGTTGAACCTTGGACGTTAAGCGTAGATGGCTTGGTCGAAAAGCCAATCACCCTAGATTACGATGCTCTGACTAAACTATTTCCACTGGAAGAGCGAATTTACCGCCTTAGGTGCGTTGAAGCTTGGTCAATGGTCATACCGTGGATAGGTTTTCCTTTAGCTAGTTTGATCAAGCTTGCTAATCCCCTTAGTTCTGCTAAATATGTCGCCTTTGAAACCTTAGATGATCCTAAACAAATGCCTGGTCAAAAAAGTCGCTTTATTGGCGGCGGAATTGATTATCCTTATGTTGAAGGTTTACGAATGGACGAAGCATTACATCCATTAGCGTTATTATCGGTTGGGCTATACGGTGAAACCTTACCACCACAAAATGGTGCACCAATTAGACTCGTAGTGCCATGGAAATACGGCTTTAAAAGTATCAAATCTATCGTACGAATCAAGTTGACCGACAAGCAACCGCCAACCACATGGCAAAAGCTAGCGGCCAACGAATACGGGTTTTATGCGAATGTGAATCCAGCCGTTTCTCATCCCCGTTGGAGTCAGGCAAGTGAGCGAAGAATTACTAGTGGTGGTTTATTTAATCAAACCCGTACGCCAACTTTACCATTCAATGGCTATGACGAAGTTAGCCACCTGTATAAAGGTATGGATCTAAGACAGTTCTTTTAAGTGATGTTTAAGTGAAATTAAAATTAACCAATAGACGTATATTTTGGCTAAAAGTGGTAATTCACCTGGCTGCATTAGTGCCTTTAATTTGGGTCTTTTATCAAGGCTTTATTGATCAGCTTGGCGGAGATCCAGTTAAAGAGCTTCTGCATTTTACCGGTATTAGCGCCTTTAATTTGCTGCTGATTTCACTTCTTGTGTCACCCTTAGCAAAACGATTCAGGATAGCTGCATTAATTAGAGTGCGCAGGTTGATCGGGCTTTATGCATTTGTGTATGCCTTAACGCATTTCCTGAGTTATATACTTTTTGAACTACAACTAGCTTGGCAACTTGTTATTTCGGAAATTATAAAACGCCCCTACATAACAGTTGGGTTTATTGCTTTTGTTATTTTGTTATTACTCACAATGACCTCCACTACATGGGCCCAGCGTAAGTTAGGTAAAACATGGCAAACCCTTCACAATTTTGTGTATATCGCAGCAATTTTAATCGCATTCCATTACATTTGGTCGGTCAAGTCAGACATCCTTCAGCCTTTAATTTACTGGGCTTTATTGTTGCTTCTGTTGTTTTTCCGGAAACAAAAATTTATTCAATTGATTAAAAAATGTAAAAAAACACTTGCATGAACATATATACAGTACTACTGTATATAAAACCACTGTAAATTAATACACTATTGAGGTAGTTCATGGCACAGGTAGATTTAACACAACAACAATGTTTACCCAGCAATAATCAATTGCATTATCAAAACTATATGGCTCATTATGGTCTTAACGAGCTATCTGATGCTAAGTGGATGTATTTAATTTCTGACCGCGTTAGCTTTTCAGGTAAATTTGATAAGGCCATTCGATTAAACAAACCAGCACAAGATACTTTGTTCAATTGGCTAGAGAAAATTGTACTTGCTGGTCAATGTTCAGTTTTATTTGTAGAAAATCTGCCAGTTGATGATATTCGTACAGCTAAAATTAAATCCCTTTGCGAGCAAAACTTTATAACCTTGATTAATTTAACCTTAGACTCCAAGCTACCAGATAATTTAATAATTGGTCCTTGGCATTAATGTTTGTGGCGCACTGAGCTTGCGTCAAGCATTAAAAGTTGAGGGATAATACTAAGAGACTCATTTGCTTACCCAAATACTCACAGTGTTGTTTTTCGTAAGCTATTGTTTGTTACTCAATACTAGATTAGATTTAAGATGTACCTGAATATCATAGAGTTGTTTAAGCTGTGCTGAATAGTAATCATGAATGTCCCTGTTGTAGTGGCGAGTGTTTTGAAAATTGTTGTAGACCTTTTATTTCAAAAACAAAATACCCTGATACTGCTGAACAATTAATGCGTTCACGGTATAGCGCATATGCCAAAAAGAATTACCAATATATTTTAGATACATACGCTAAAGCCTCCCGCCAAAACCTATCTATTAAAGATCTCCAGCAAAGTGACAATGAGACACAGTGGCTGTCCCTTAAGATTGTTAATTGCCCAAGTGAAAACATTGTAGAATTTAAAGCTTATTCTCGTTCGGACAAGACATTTTTTTTACTTCATGAAGTATCTAACTTTATGTTAGAAAATGAACACTGGGTCTATGTTGACGGAGAAATAAAAGACGACACAGGTCAAGTCCAGCTAAATCGAAATGATCAGTGTCTATGTGGAAGCGGAAAAAAGTATAAAAAATGTTGCATGGGGTAACCCAGTGAATTACTCGCTAACATCATTTAGTCATTAGAATCATTGTCTAACAGTTTCAATTTGAGACTAACTAACAGACAGCCATTAAAGTAATTCTAAAGTCACGCTAAAAATTTCTTTATTTTTATAAAAAATTGCATCTATCGATGCTCAAAATTGCAATGCCACTTTAGTTCTCGTTACATTTACTCTTGTATTATTCCTTTGATTTTATTGATCAAAAATCAAGATTTGTCAAATTTTGAGAAAAATACAGATAAAAATCGCTCTGATTTGACGTTTAGTGCAATAAGTATTTGCAGTTAGATTTTAACAGTCTAAGATCATAAGCGACCACTGCCACAATAATAATAATTTGAGCCTCAAAATAGAGAATAGATATCAAAAATACAGCGCAGGGTTATTTCATATTAAACATCAGGACATAACATACATGAAAAAAACACCTATATTCAAAGCCAAAGAACATTGGTTAAAAGTCGCGTTAATGATGAGTGCTTCAACAGCAATTTTTACAGCCTCACCCACTTTTGCTCAGCAACAGTCAGATCAATCAGCAAATAATTCGGTAGAAAAGATCAGTGTCATAGGTTCTCGTCGTCTAGGACGAACAGTGGAAGATAGTCCAGTTCCTATCGATATTATTGGTGGCGATGCCCTCAACACAACCGGTCAAACAGAAACAAATATGATCTTAGGCAGTTTGCTGCCAAGTTTTAACTTTCCTCAGCCTTCATTAACAGATGGCACAGATCACGTTCGCCCTGCACAACTGCGTGGTCTAGCACCTGACCACACGTTGGTTTTGGTTAACGGTAAGCGTCGCCATTCTAACGCTTTGCTTAATTTAAATGGCTCTACAGGACGTGGTTCCTCAGCTGTTGATTTAAATGCAATACCAGCTAATGCGATTGAACGTATTGAAGTATTAAGAGACGGCGCAGCTGCGCAGTACGGCTCCGATGCTATTGCCGGTGTCATCAATATTGTTTTAAAAAGTGCGAGCAGCGGTGGTTCAGCATCAGTGACCTATGGCGCAAACGTAACCACTATGGACGGCGTTCCTGATTTAAACGATGTAGGCATTGGTGAAGACGGTAATTTAAGCTTTACTGAAGGTGGCGATCGCGAATTAACTGATGGGCAAACTACGACGCTAAGAGGTAATATTGGTTTAGAGCTTGGAGATGACGGCTTTATTAATATTTCAGCTGAATTTCGGGACCGCAGTGCAAGTAATCGTTCTGACTACGATACTCGCGAAAACTACGGGCGCTTGGAAGACGGTTCACTCGACCCTCGCGAACTGACCTGGGATCGCTACAATCATAATTTTGGTAATGGTGACGTAGAAGATATGGCCGTATTTGTGAATGCCGGCCTAACATTGAATGCAGAAGCTGAATTATATGCCTTTGGCTCATACAGTACCCGAGAAGGTGAAGGCGGTGGATTTTATCGTAGAGCACAAGATAGCCGCAATATTGAATCTATTTACCCAGATGGATTTTTACCTATTATCACTTCAGATATAAATGATTATTCATTGGCCACTGGTATAAAAGGTGATTTGAGCGATTGGAATTATGATGTATCAGCAGTTTACGGTGAAGATGAATTTAAATTTGGGGTAATCAATAGCTTAAATACATCTCTTGGGCCAACTAGCCAGACAGAATTTGATGCAGGAACTCTAATTTACGACCAGTTCACTTTAAATATCGACCTAAGTCGAGAAGTTGACGTAGATGGATTAGCCAGTGGGGTTAACGTAGCGTTAGGCGCAGAGTATCGCCACGAAGGTTACGAAATTAAAGCCGGTGAAGAAGCATCCTATATCCAAGGTGAATTCGATGGTGCAGCAGGCTCGCAAGTATTCCCAGGGTTTACTCCTGAATCAGCTGGTGACAACAGCCGCCACAACATCAGTTTGTATGTGGATTTAGAGGCCTATGTAACCGATGACCTGAACGTGACTGTAGCTGCACGTTATGAGGATTATTCTGATTTCGGTTCAACAGTGAATGGTAAAATCGCTACCCGTTATACGCTTACCGAAGACATCGCACTTCGCGCATCTGTATCAACGGGGTTTAGAGCGCCATCTCTACAACAACAGTATTTCACCTCAATCGCGACAGTCTTTGTTGACGGTGAACCAACCGAAACCGGTACTTTCTCACCTAGCAGTGATGTCGCAATAGCCCTTGGTTCGCCGGGTCTAGATGCTGAAGAATCAGTAAACTACGGAGCAGGTATCACCTGGTCTCCTGATTCTAACGTGAGTGTGTCTGTTGATTATTACAACATTAAAATTGATGATCGTATCGTGTTATCTAACAACCTATCAGGTGCGGAAATTGAAGCCTTGTTAGCAGGTACAGGCGCTAACCGTGCACGCTTCTTTTTAAACGCTATTGATAGTGAAACTTCAGGTGTGGATGTAGTGGTTTCATATAACACTGACATTCAAAACTGGGGAGATATCGCCTTTAATGCGGGCTTTAACTACAATAAAAACGAAGTTACCGACATCATAGATCCGCCAGATGTGTTAGCCGGTGCAGGCTTTGATCAAGACAACTTATTTTCAGATGTAGAGTTACGTCGTTTTGAAGTTGGCTCGCCTAAAACCAAACTTAACCTAAGTGCAGTTTGGAGTATGGATGAATGGCATGCCACATTGCGAACCACTCGTTATGGGGAAACTCAAGAGCCATCAACAGATCCGGCAACAAATGAAGTATTACCTAACAAATGGGTGACAGACTTGGATGTCAGTTATGACGTATCCGACAATCTAACCCTTACCTTAGGGGCAAATAACTTGTTTGATGTATACCCTGATACTACCCGTGAATTAGTCGATGAAGTAAGCACCTTTTCACGATTGTTCCCATACTCTGGCTTTTCACCGTTTGGTTTCTCAGGCCGTTTTGTCTACGGTAAAGTTTCAGTTACTTTCTAATTTTTTCAATGAGTGACTTTTGCTGAACAGCAAAATGAGATTGAAACGCGAGAATATAAGTGGATACAGTGAATGCTGTATCCACTTTTTTATGGTTTTTCTGTTTAATCCATTGTGTTTCTGGGCAGACAAAATCATACCGACTTTAATTGACCGAGCTAATCACCCAGTATAGAGGTAAGCAATTTTTCGCCCACACATATCCCGTCAAATCTGAAACTGATTTTCTAAGGGGGCTTTTCTATAAAAGTAACCTTTCTTATTGTTTCGCTTTCGATGGTGTGTGAACAAAGGTGTTTATTTAGAATACCATTGATCATTTCAAGCAAACTGAAATGATCAATGTTCTTCGAGTAGCAATACAAGATTTTAATTCTTGCATATACAAATTTAGATTTTTGAATCTATCCATGCATGTATATTATCTGTCAATACAGTTAAGTTAACCGCGCCATGGATAAGTATTTGATCGTTAAATTCTGGCAAAGAAAATTTATCTCCCAATTTTTCTTTAGCCAATTTACGTAATTCAAGAATACGAATTTGCCCCAATTTATAAGAGGTCGCTTGTCCTGGCATGACAGCATAGCGCTCTACTTCTCTGGTTATGGATGCGACACTTTGCCCAGTATTTTTGTACATCCAGTCAATTGCCTGTTCTCTACTCCACTTCTTGTAATGGATTCCCGTGTCTACCACGAGTCGAGCGGACCTAAAAAGATCTGATTGCAATCGACCAATATCACCTAGAGGATCGTCATCGTATAAGCCCAGTTCTTTAGCAAGTAATTCTGCATAGAGCGCCCAACCTTCACCATATGCGCTAAACCACAGCATATTCCGAATCATAGGCATATCGTCAATTTCCTGAGCGATACTCACTTGTAGGTGGTGACCAGGGCTGGCTTCATGATAAACCAAAGTCGGTAACGAAAGGATTGGCCAGTCAGCCGTGTCCTTTAAGTTGATCCAAAAAATACCTGGGCGAGAACCGTCTAGGTTTGGTGAGGTATAATAACCACCAGGAGAGTTGTCTTGTTCATAAATTGATATACGACGAACTTCAACTTCGGCCTTTGGAATGGTGTTAAGAATATTAGGCAGTAATAATTCTACTTCTCGCATTTGTAAGTTGAGATCGTTCAACAACGTATTTCGCCCTTCATCGGTATTTTGATATAAATTGGCAGGATCTTCTGACAAGCTAATGACTCTTTCGATAACATCGCCTTGCGAGTAACCGACAGACTTTAGGAGTAAATCTAGTTCAGCCTTAATGCGTGCAACTTCGTTTAACCCTAGTTGATGAATTTGTTCGGCGTTCAAATCGCCAGCACCAAAGTTTTGCAGCGCTAAATCATAGCGTTTTTCACCATCGGGCAGCGCCCAAATACCTGGTTCACTTTGTGCTGAGGCTAAAGTGGCAGTAAGTGCTTGGTGAAGTCTGGCATAACCTGGATAGACTTTTTCCAATGTGATTTTTTGAGCACGTTTAACATACTCTGCGCGCTCTGCATCACTAATACCTTCCACCGATTTTAAACGGTTATCTAACACCACTACTAGTGGGTTTTCAGCGGGAATGGAACTCGTCATGCCATTGATCACATTTAACGCACCTTCAATGGCAAATTTAGGTGGGATTACACCGTGTTTGGCATCTAAGCCCACAACATCAGCCATATCTGTAAATGCTTCTTCTAACAAACTCAATCTCGTCAGATAGTTTTCTACATCCGCTTTATTATTTAGTGGCTGTTCAGTTTGAAGGGATCTTGGTAAGTCTATGTGTATACCCGTTAACTGAGTTATTGAATAGGGGGTATAAATTGAAAGTGGATCAAATGCGCCGAATACATAGGATTCAAATCGTTTTGTCATTGCAATGGCATTAGCTAAAACATCATAAGTCGTTGCCGCAGTTCCAACTAATAGTGAACGGTCAATTTTCAATAATTCAGCTTCCATTGAATCTCGTAAAACTTTTGAATTGGCAATATTTTCAACGGAATAGTCTGCAAGTTTGTGGTTAAAGCCCCCCCCGAAATATTCTTCCGAAACACCTAAGGTTGTCGCCAGTGTTGGTGTGCGCTGCAATAACGCTTTAGTTTGTTTGTCCATCAAGGCTAAAAATGCAGCCGTTTCGTCTTGATTAGTTTGTTGTTGAACTACTAATTTAACGTCTTGCTTACTCTCTGGCATTTGAGGATTACTAAAACAAGCCACTAAGTTAAGTGTCATTGCTGTTGTGATGCATATTTTGAATAATTTCATATTTTCTTCCCTTGCTTTGGGTTTACTTTTGAGAAGTATTTACTTTTCTCTATCCTAAAAAATTAGCTTAATACAGCTATTAGCACTTATTTTTTTCTATATTCGAGAGCTGGAGCACGATCACCAATCATAGACTTATATTTCAACGAGTCTTTTCTTTCAAGGTATTCTTTTTTCGCTGCTTTAAGATTATCAGGATCCGCGAACAAACTGATTGCGGTTTTCGTTAATACATCACTGGCTAAATACATGCCCTTATATCCGATACCTGTACCACTCATTGCTGAAGCTTGCCAAGTATGGGGGGGTGTTCCTCTTACCCAGGTAGCACTTGAGATTCCTACGGTAGGCACCTGCCAACTAACATCACCCACATCGGTAGAAGCTGACCATACAGTAATTTTTTCACTAAATGGAAGCGCCGTGCTGTGCTCATCATCACTAAAAGAATGGTTTAAGGTTTGACTGATTTTTTTAGCAAATTGTTGTTCATCTTTGGATAATTCAATAGGTTTGGCAGCTAAGATAGCTTGGTCGGCTAACCTAGATAAGGCAACGTTAGGAAGCACACTCCATACACCACCGGTAACTTCGACCTCTACTTTGGTTTGGGTACCAAGTGCAGCACCATTTGCCGCATTAGTGACTCTATCCCACAGAGATAATACCACCGCAGGTTCTGGAGAGCGGACGTAGTAATATACTTCGGCAAACTCAGGAACAATATTTGGCGCTGTGCCACCATGGGTAATAACATAGTGAATACGAGTGCCGTCTGGAACATGCTCCCGCATTAAATTTACCATCATGTTCATAGCTTCCACTCCATCTAACGCAGAACGCCCTTTATCAGGTGCCGCGGCAGCATGTGCCGCTACGCCATAGAAACGAAACTTACCGCTTTTGTTGGCCAGTGAAGTATACGGAGCTGCTGTTGTGCTATCCGATGGATGCCAATGTAAGGCAACGTCCACCTCATTGAACAAACCTTCCCTCACCATATACACTTTACCAGAACCGCCCTCCTCAGCTGGCGTGCCAAACACTTTTATCCGACCTTGTTTGGGGTGTTCATCTAAATAATCAGCTAGCGCCAACGCAGATCCAATTACGCCACCTGCAAACAAGTTGTGGCCACAAGCATGTCCATCATGTACATGATCATTACTTACAATCGGCTGTTTATCAGGTGTATTATTGACTCCCATTCCTGGAAGCGCATCCATTTCAGCGAGTAAACCAATTACTGGTCCACTTTCACCGTATTGTGCAACAAAAGCAGTTGGCATTCCTGCGATCCCTGCTTTTACGGTGAATCCGCGTTCAGTCAGTACTTTTTGCATCAGCGCACTACTATTATGCTCAAGAAAGCCTAATTCAGGTGACTCCCACATGGTCTTAGCAATTTGTTTCATTACCGGTTGGTATTTGTTAGTGGACGTTACATCTTCTTGGTTTTGTGCCAGTGCAACATTTGCAAAACTAGTTATTACACACAATAAACTTGCTGCTATTCCCTGGTTAACTATTTTTTTCATGATTATTTCTCGCAGTTAGTTTGTTTGCAGTTATCGATATAAAAAGATTCTGGTGCCGTGGCAATAAGAGTACTGATCAACGTATTGGCAGCATGCCTAGCAACATAGCGGGTTTTTTCATCCGGTTCATTGTCACCCACTTCGTATGTCACACCGTGTACTTTATAAGTGTCGGCAATAAATTGTTTAAAAACCCCTTTTCCAGGAGATGTGCCGGGTTTATCAACCACTTTAAATACACCTTTGGTTTTTTCTTGCAGTGCGGCTAACCAATCTATTACCAAAGATGTAGGAGCAATATTTTCTTCCATCGGAATGCTGTAAAAAACATTGTTATAAGTTGAGTGGAAGTCCATTCCCATCACTATTTTACCGCCGCCTTGGGTGATCTTATCTAAATATGTTTTCACCGCTTTGGTTTCAGGTTGCGAGAAGGTATTCCAATCCCGATTAAGATCTTTATGACCAAGATTATGTCGCCAATGCCCATTCGCAACACCATCAGGATTTAAATTAGGCACAACCAACACATTAAAACGAGATAGAAATGCTTTTTGGCTAGCTGTAGTGGTTAGGAATTCATCTAAAAAAGAAAACATTGCCACCGCCCCAGTTACTTCAGGTGGATGTTGACGGCCAATAAAAACAACCCATTCGGTATTATCTTTATTTTCCAATACGAAAGCTGAAATAGCACGACCTTCAGAAGAGTTGCCTAAACTAAAGGCTTGTATGTTAAATTTATTACCCGCTGATTTGAGCCAAGTTGTGTAAGCATCATTGGGAACGGGTCGTTGAGCTGCAACATAGGTTGGTGTTGAACTAACATCAAGTTCAACTAACATACCCTGCTCATTTGTATCAAATGCTAAACCATTCCAGTTAACTTGATCTTTGCTGACTTTAGGAAGGTACCTGGGTGTATATCCTTCAAAGGTTAATAATATATTTACGGTTTTAGGCACCTTTGTTTGAACACTAAAATAATACCAAGGACTGGGGTTGACGGTCTTATCTTCAGGCATAAAAGTTAGCACGTATTGCCCGCTTTGATTTAATTCGCAATTATCTAAACGTCCTGATTCAAAATTAGCTGAAAAAGACAGCTCCTCAAATTCGCAACCGTTGGCGATAACGGGAGCAAAAGCCAATATAACTAGTAGTATTCGAAACATGAATTCTCCATAAGGTAAACGCAGGTAGGATAATCTAAGCATGGTTATTTTATATTTAGTATTAAAGGTTAAAATTTAATGGCTAATATGGCTCTGTAACGAAAGTGTACAAAAGCCATAATTAGGAAATTTATGGTCAACGATGGTTAATTTAGAGCTTAGGCACATTCGTGCGTAAATTTAAAATGAATACCACATCGATTTTGTGACTAACTAACAATCAAAGTCCCTTGAGGTTTTGAAGTGTTGGTTTGTCTAAAACCTGTATCCATGAACCATAAGTAGGATTGCCTAAAACAAACCATTTCACTCCCCAATTATCTTGGTATTGAGTGACTAATTCTTTTCGCGTAGTTGATGAAATAGCAGATTTCACATTCGGTAAAAAGTCGCCTAGATCATCACCGATCAACATGATGATACGATAGGACTGTGCAACCAATTCACGTCTTGATTGTTTTTCAGAACTCCAAGTTGATTTTTCTTTTTTTAGAAATAATTGCTTAGCATTAACCTGTTTTATGCCTACATTCTTTAGGTTATTTATGGTTTCCTGCTTTTGTGGACAGCTATCTGAAACACTTTTTCTGGCCTTACATTCTCGGTTGGTAATATAAATAATCTCTATACCCATTTGTTGAGCATGGTTGATAAATGCCACTGCTCCTGGAATCTCTGGTGCGGCTTGCATCGCCACCCATTGATCCCATTTTTTTGAGTCATAGGTGTGATTATGCAAAATCATATCAGCTTGAAACTGTGAGTTATCGAGCACTGTTTCATCTATATCTAATACAATAGCTGGTGGTAAATTAGCATAATTATTTTGTTGTTCTACGGCTGAAGTCCAACTTGTATCATTTAACGCATTGGTTAATTGCAGCTCTGCCGCTTTATAGGTTTGTAGCGCGTTTGCTTGGTATTCTGCAGAGGTTTGCATCCACAAAGTACTATTCAAATTGGTTAACTCATTAGTGGTATCGACTGATGATTCCTTATGGATCACCACACAACCGCTAAGACTCACAACCACGGCAAGACTAAAAAGACCTACTAAAAATCGCATCTACAAAAACTCCTAACTATCTTCTATTTACCATCGTAATGGCACCTTTACATTGATGCTGAACAAGCCAAAAGACTTTCGGCACCACCAACCGATTCTACTAACTCTTTGCCAACACTATGTATTTCTTCAATATCTAATGGCCAAGGATATTTTTTCGACGAATATGGGAATAATACGTAAAGAATATTTCCTTTTGGTTTGCCAGCCCCATTTCGTGGATTTACATTCGTTCCACCAAGATTTTCGGCTAAAGCCATAGATATCTCTCCCAAACTGGCGTTCGAAGGACCCACATCTGCCACTACAAAGGCACTACTTTCACCGGATTTGAGGTTAAAAGCCATGCCAATATCACCTAGTCGGCCTGTCCCTTTTTTACTGTAAAATTTACCGGGAAAAACTAAATACGGAATTTTGGTTGCATCAACATATCGAGACACGTCCAACATATCTTTATTTTTATCAAACAAAGACGTTTTGGATATAAAATAGCCCGCAAACTCACCATCTTCTTGAATATAGGGCTTTGTTGGATCATTTGGATCTTGAACTAAAACAGAATTCCACCAACTATGGTTTGGATAGCCTGCATTTAAATAATTATCTAACCCCGTATTATCGGGGTGATAAGCGTTTGGCGCACCGTCAGCGTCTATCGCTTTATGTTCAGTTTGAAAAATAAAGGCTGACTTAGATGAATTAAGTAACAACCTTTCTTGTTGGTAATTTTGCCAAGAATCAAAGTCACACTCTACTGCATGAACTAAAAAAAATGGTATTGATAAACAGACTAGGAACGTTTTTAAACGATTTTTCAACTGAAACGACTCCTAACGCTAAATAATTTAAGTACAAACTATAGTCTAAACTAGCCTTATCAGAGATTATTGTTTATCTACGGGTTATTCCATCAAACAAATCGTAAAAGTTTTGAGTTGTCACCGCTGCTAGTTCTTCAACACTCACGCCTTTAAGTTGAGCGATAAATTCGGCCACTTCGACCACATAACCAGGTTGATTTTGTTTGCCACGATAAGGTATTGGAGCCAACCATGGTGAATCAGTTTCAATTAACAACTTGTTTAATGGCAATGCTTTCACTACTGCTTGCAGCTCTTGAGCAGATTTAAACGTAACTATTCCTGAAATCGAAATATAAAAGCCCATTTCAATAGCAGCTTCCGCCATTTCTAAAGATTCAGTAAAACAGTGCAGAACGCCTTTAGTATGTTCAGCTTTGTGTTCTCGTAACAACGCTAAAGTATCTTCACGGGCATCACGAGTATGAATAATCAGTGGTTTCGATAACTCGTTGGCAACTTTTATATGATCAACAAAAGATACCAGCTGTACCTCTTTGGTGTCGCTACTGTAGAAGTAGTCTAAACCAGTTTCACCCACAGCCACCACCTCGGGTCTTGACGCCATGGCTAATAAGTCAGCATAACTGCATGCATCTTCTTGATGCAGTGGATGAACTCCGCAGGATACAGAAACGTCATCAAGTTCAGTGACTTTAGATAACATTTGTGGGAAGTCTTTTACCGACACAGCCACACATAGAAAGTGTTCAACTCCGCGCTGTTTAGCAAAGTGAATAACCTCTTTAAGTTCTGCGCTTGTTTTGTCTAATTTGTCTAAATGACAATGGGAATCAACAAACAAAAATAACTCCTCTTATAATTTTTTATTGGCTAATTAACCGACGATAATCCGTCAACATATCAGATAATATCAACAAACGATTCACGCCGGGATTTTGCAAAGCAATTGAGGCTTTTATTAATTTATCTTCTAGCTTCCATAACAAGCTATTATGCAGTCCCGTCATAGCTAGTTGTGACAAATCATATTGCAGCCATAAAACCACTTGTTCTGCTTCTTTTTGCCACTTTTCTGCGAGTGCTAAAGTGCTGGTTTGTGCTTTTTTTAACTCATCTAAAGACTGCGTGAAATCAGTAAAAGTAAAACCTTCTTTATTGGCCAGCTGAGAAATGATTTTTAATGGGCATTGACCATAAATACGAATTATATCGTCGTTAACACCTGCAACATTTTGGGAGGCTAACCACTGTTTACACTGCTGAAAACTCGGCGCGTGTAAATTGACTTTTTCGCAACGACTGATAATAGTAGGCAATAAGCGTTCAGGATAAGCGGAAACTAAAAATAAAAATGTATTTTCCGTGGGCTCTTCTAAGGTTTTTAAAAGTGCATTTGCAGCAGACTCAGTCATGCTTTCTGCCTGCTCTATAATTAACGTCTTATTACCCGATAGATGGGCTGTGCTAGTCAGCTTTTGAATCGCAACACGAATCAGATCCACACCAATTTGTTTCTCAGATACAACGCGATGCAAATCAGGGTGCGATTGTGCATCGAAAAGTGTACAAGATTGACAACTCCCACAAGGCTTGTTTGAGAGACTTTTACATAAAATGGATTTAGCTAATTGATTACAGAAATCGGTTTTGCCAATTCCCACCGGTCCCTTAACTAAAAGAGCATGATGCAAACTACTATTTTGCGCACGTTGACTAAGTTGTCGATAGGTTTCATCTAACCAAGGGTACACGATTGATCCTTTAAAAAGGTCGTTAAAGCCGTCTTAATATCTCGATGTACCAATTCGATTTTCTGCATTGTATTGATTGTGAAAATGCTGTCATCTTGCTCACACAATTGTAGATATCGATTTCTGGTCCGCTCAAAAAAAGAAATGTCTTCCAACTCTATTCTATCAAGCTCTCCCCTGCCTCTAGCTCGTTTCAAGCCTTCAGTTGGCTCAACATCCAAATACAACGTAAAGTCAGGTTTAAAGCCATTCAATGATAATTGACTTAAGGTAGTCATCTTTTGGCTTGAAATACCTCGTCCGCCACCTTGATAGGCTTGAGAAGATAAATCGTGACGATCACCAATCACCCAACGCCCTTGGGCTAAATTTGGTTTGATGACATTTTCAAGCAATTGCACACGAGCGGCATACATTAATAACAATTCGGCTTCAATTGTCACTTTTTCCTGCCAAGCATGTTTTACACATTCACGAATAGATTCAGCCATAGGCGTACCACCAGGTTCACGGGTACAAACCACCTCTAATCCCGATAGTTCGAGCTGTTCTTTGACCGTGGCGATTGCGCTGCTTTTACCCGCACCTTCTAGGCCTTCAATAACAATAAATTTACCAGACATTCAATTAGTTACTTTTACTTCTATTTAAGTTGATATTGCCTTACGGCTCGGTTGTGTTCTTTTAAGGTTTCTGAGAAATAATGGGTGCCATCACCTTTGGACACAAAATAGTATTCTTCTGTATACAATGGGTGCAATACGGCATCGATACTTAGTTTGCTTGGCATTGCTATGGGCGTTGGAGGTAATCGCTTAATAACATACGTATTATAAGGAGTAGCTTGTCTCAGATCTTTGCGTCTAATATTACCATCAAATGCATCGCCCATTCCATAGATTACAGTAGGGTCTGTTTGTAAACGCATTCCACGATTGAGCCGATTAACAAAGACCGCAGCGATTCTTGGACGTTCAATTGGCACCCCTGTTTCCTTTTCCACAATCGAAGCCATAATTAATGCCTCGTAAGGATTATTGTAGGGTAAATCCATTTGTCTGGTTTGCCATGCACTGGTTAAGTAGTTTTTTAATGCTACATGGGCCGTTTTTACAATGTCTTCTACTTTGGTGCCATTGGTAAAGTGATATGTATCTGCCAATAGCCATCCTTCTATAGACTGACCCGGTAAATCAGGGGACAACATCTCCAGCCATTGCTCGTCAGTTTTTGTTGATTTGATTAAATGCGGGTGATTGTTTAATTGCACTAACCAATCTTGCCAACGTAGGCCTTCAATTAAGCTTATTTGATAGGTTTTTTCCAATCCTCTGGATAATTTATCAAACATATTGCGCGCGCTCATTCCTAAACTCAACTCATAGGTTCCGGCTTTGATTTGACTTAGTTCTGGTTCGAGTTTTAATGCAGCTTTAATAAGCACCGGAT
Organism: Aliiglaciecola sp. NS0011-25; assembly: GCF_040370605.1. NCBI lineage: Bacteria > Pseudomonadati > Pseudomonadota > Gammaproteobacteria > Alteromonadales > Alteromonadaceae > Aliiglaciecola > Aliiglaciecola sp. NS0011-25. The sequence continues at coordinate 196,489 of NZ_BAABWR010000002.1, read as the reverse complement.
GCTTTAGTATTGAGCGTTCATATAACTTATTTATTACGGAGTGGGCGTATTGTCCTTTTTCGACCACCAAAATTTGACTACCCACTATATTCAACGGGTTGTTAAACGCGGTGTTTATCTGATACACCAATACAATCATGACAGCAAAACTTAACACTATGGTCGCTAATAAAAACTTTAACCACCTACTCATTTAAAACTACCTCGTGTTGATTGGTACTGAACCAATCAGAAAAGACACTTTGAGTGCTATCTAACATTAATTTTTGTCCGTCAATAACGAAGGTTTTGACTTTGATAATTTTCATAAGGCTATTGGATATAAATGCTTCATCGCAATCGAGTAACGACTGCAAAGGATGATTTGATATGGCCAAAGGCACCTTAGATTTCCCCATTACATTAACAATATGGTTACGCATAACGCCGGAAACACCGCAATTATCTAAGTTTGGTGTAAACCACTGTGTTCCTTTGCGCCAAAACAGATTCGCTGCGCTACACTCAATAACATGCGAATCTGTGTCACACACAATAACATCATCAACCTGCATGTTTCGCATTTCGTGTTTAATTAATACTTGTTCTAATCGATTTAAATGTTTAATACCGGCTAATAAAGGTTGTTTAGCCAGTTGGATAGTGCTTAACCCTAGCGTCAAACCTTGTCGACTTAATTCTGCGTAGTGTTTAGGCATGTCAGAAACACTCAAATAGCAGTGTGGCGACGTGACTCCAGCGGTATCATAACCTCGGCCTCCATACCCTCTGGAAATGACTGCCTTTACAACCTGGTTTTCATGAATTAACCCAAACTGTTCAAGCTTACCTTGCAAACTATGCCAATTTGTAAAATCGATATTTAATCGAGCACACCCCTCTTTTAATCTCGCTATATGTGCATTTAACAGTTCAATTTTATTATTTGTTACACACATGGTCGTAAAACAACCGTCACCATAGGTTGCAATCCTATCGCTGCTTGATATACGGTCATTAGAGGAAAGTTCGATTATCATTTTTTACCAACAAAAAAGCCCAGTAAGAACTGGGCTTAATCTTAAACTATTGAATGTGCTAAGCAATAATTCAATTTAAAATGATACTACATTCTTTTAAATAACAAAGAACCGTTAGTACCACCGAAACCAAACGAATTACACAGTGCATATTCCATACTAACTTTTCTTGCCGTATTAGCAACAAAGTCTAAGTCACAACCTTCACCTGGATTATCCAAGTTGATTGTGGGAGGCGCAATCTGATCACGCAAGGCTAACAGCGTAAAGATTCCCTCTACTGAACCGGCCGCACCAAGTAAATGACCTGTCATTGACTTAGTTGAACTGACCAGAACTTTATCTGCAGCAGCACCGAAAATACGTTTTACCGCAGCGACTTCAGCCTTATCACCTGCAGGTGTAGAAGTACCATGAGCATTAATATAACCGATTTCAGTAGCCGGTAGATTGGCATCGTTTAATGCATTTTCCATCGCAGCTGCTGCACCTTCACCATCAGGTGGAGGAGAAGTCATGTGGTAGGCATCACCGCTCATACCAAAACCAACTAACTCGGCATAAATGGTTGCACCTCTAGCCACAGCTTGTTCGTACTCTTCAAGCATAACAACCCCTGCACCCTCACCCATAACAAAACCATCTCGGTCTTTGTCCCAAGGGCGGCTAGCTTTAGTCGGGTCATCGTTGCGTGTTGATAATGCTCTCGCTGCTGCAAATCCACCTAATCCCAAAGGTGAAATTGAAGACTCGGCACCGCCTGCTAACATTGCATCGGCATCACCATAAGCGATAGTGCGAGCAGCTATACCAATATTGTGTACGCCGGTAGTACAAGCGGTAACAATATTTAAATTTGGGCCTTTCAGTCCTTCAAAAATAGATAAGAAGCCTGAAATCATATTAGTAATAGTGGCAGGAACAAAAAAAGGAGTTAGTTTTCGTGGACCACCGGCTAACATTTTCTTATGGTTTTCTTCGATAAGGCCTAAACCACCGATACCGGAACCAATTGCGACACCTACTCTTTTCGCATTTTCAGCTGTTATTTCTAACTTCGAGTCGGCTAAGGCTTGTTTTCCCGCGGCTATTCCTAATTGAATAAAGCGGTCCATCTTTTTTGTTTCTTTCTTGGGGATATAACTTTCCACATCAAAATCTTGGATCTCACCGGCAAACCGAGTGCTAAAATCAGATGTATCAAATGATGTGATGGGACCTATTCCACTTTTACCTTGTAAAATGCCTTCCCATGTAGTGTTGGTGTCTCCACCTAATGGTGTCAGCATGCCAAGACCAGTTACTACTACGCGACGTTTAGACACATAGGCCTCCGCATAAAATTCATTATTTTAAGTATAAAGAAGAAAACGGCCCAGATTGAGCCGTTTATAGGAGTATCTTACGCGTCTTTATTAGCGTTAACGTAGTCGATTGCAGATTGAACTGTAGTAATTTTCTCAGCTTCTTCATCTGGAATCTCAGTATCAAACTCTTCTTCCAAAGCCATTACCAATTCAACAGTGTCTAATGAATCTGCACCCAAATCATCCACAAATGACGCTTCAGCTTTTACTTCTTCTTCTTTAACGCCCAATTGCTCGACGATGATTTTTTTAACGCGCTCTTCGATGTTACTCATGATTCTAGTTTTCCCTATAAGTAGCTAGAGTTTAAATTTCCGGTAGTTTATTCAGCTAGCCTCTGTCTTGCAAGCAAGACAATTAACTTTTTATCTGGTCAAACCACCGAATCAAATTAGTCTAATAAACAATATATTATCAATCAACCTTAAAAAGCATGACTGTTTAATATGTCTATTAGCCCATATACATACCGCCGTTTACATGGATAGTTTCACCCGTAATGTAAGCAGCATTATCACTTACTAAAAAGCTAACAGCCGCGGCAATCTCTTTTGGCGAACCTAATCTGTTAGCTGGAATATCTTTAAAAATGGCTTCTTTTTGCTCGTCAGTCAATGACTTTGTCATATCTGTATCAATAAAACCTGGCGCGACAACATTTACTGTGATGCCTCGTGAAGCAACTTCACGTGCTGTAGATTTACTAAAACCTATCACACCCGCTTTAGCTGCAGCGTAGTTTGCTTGCCCTGCGTTACCAGTGGTTCCAACAACTGAACCAATATTGACGATTCTACCATTGCGTTTTTTCATCATGCCACGTAAAACCGCTTTAGTCAGTTTAAAAATTGGAGTTAGGTTAGTATTTATAATATCTTCCCATTCCTGATCTTTCATTCGCATCAGCAAATTATCACGTGTCACACCTGCATTATTCACTAAAATATCGATTTCGCCATGATTTTCTTTAATTTTAGCTAATACTTCATCAAGAGATGCCTGATCAGTTACGTTTAACGTTAGACCTTGACCACCGAATTTAGACAGGTATTCAGTAATTGAGTCAGCACCTTTATCAGATGTGGCTGTGCCAATTACCACAGCTCCTTGTTCTGCAAGTGACTCTGCGATAGCACGTCCAATACCTCGACTTGCCCCAGTTACCAGAGCAACTTTTCCGTTTAAATCCTTCATTTTAATACCCTATTACAGTAGATTTTGGACTGATTCGACCGTGTTCAAAGCGTCTGTTTCTATGGATTTATTGATACGTTTTATAAGACCAATAAGTACTTTTCCCGGCCCGACTTCGTATATTTTTTCAACATTTTGACTAGCTAAAGACTCAATAGTCTCTGTCCATCTGACCGGACAATAAAGCTGTCTTACAAGTGCGTCTTTAATGCTATTTGCGTCTTTAGGTGAATTTACATCGACATTATTAATGACCGCAACACTCGGTTCTGCAAATGCAATTGACTCAATTAACCCAGCTAACTTTTCAGCTGCCGGCTTCATTAATGCGCAGTGCGAAGGCACACTAACCGATAATGGTAAGGCTCTTTTTGCACCCGCTTCTTTACACAAATTTGCTGCGACTTCTGCAGCTGAGGTAGTTCCGGCGATAACCACTTGTCCAGGTGAATTAAAATTCACCGCTGAAACAACTTCACCAGTTTGTTGTTGCGCCTTTTCACAAGCTTCTAGAATTAAATCATCTGCCAAGCCTATGATGGCATACATAGCCCCTTCACCTGCTGGGACAGCTTGTTGCATGAATTGTCCTCTAGCTTCGACTAATTTGACGGCTTCTTTTAAGCCAATCACATCGGCACACACTAGCGCAGAATATTCACCTAAACTGTGCCCAGCCATATAGTCTGGGTTGGCGTAACCTAAATCCATGAGTAATCTGTAGATTGCGACGCTCGCTGTAAGGAGCGCAGGCTGAGTTATATGGGTTTGATTCAGCTGCTGATTTTCATCATGTTGCACTAAATCCCATAAATCATAACCTAAGGCTTCAGAAGCTTCACTAAAAGTCGTTTGAATTTGTGGATACTTCGCAGCCAGATCGGCTAACATTCCAACTGTTTGAGATCCCTGACCGGGAAACACAAAAGCTTGTTTAGTCATAAATCATACCTTGGGTGTATTTAAACAAAAGTAATTAATATTTTACGAGCGCTGCTGCCCAGGCGAATCCACCACCAAATGCTTCTAACAATAGATTTTGGCCACGTTGTATACGCCCATCTCGTATTGCTTTATCTAGTGCTGTTGGCACTGTTGCAGCAGATGTATTACCGTAATTTTCTAAGGTTAGAACAACTTGGTCCAAAGACATTTCTAACTTTTTGGCCGTTGCTTTAATAATCCGGAAGTTTGCTTGGTGAGGAACCAACCAATCTAAATCCGATTTTTCCATATTATTTGCTTTTAAAGTCAGCTCGACGACTTCACTAAGTTTAGTGACAGCGACTCTAAAGACTTCATTTCCTTTCATGCTACCCCAGTTTTCATGCACAGATTGTTCATTGCCATGTTCAACATGTCCAATTTGTAACAAATCTCCGTAGGAGCCAGCAGCATTAATATGAGTTGACAGAATACCAGGCTCTTCACTGGCTTCAAGCAGTGTTGCGCCAGCAGCATCGCCAAACAAAATCAGCATTGATCGATCTTCGGGATTGATCATTCGAGACAAACAATCCGTCCCAATAACTAAAACCCGTTTAACCATGCCTGTTTTAATGTATTGATCTGCAACACTCAGGGCATAACAATAGCCAGCGCATGCAGCAGCGATATCAAACGCAGGGATGCCGTCAATATCTAATGCTTTTTGTATTTCACAGGCGGTGCTAGGAAGAGCGTATCGTCCGCTTGTCGTGGCACACACAATCATATCTATAGAGCGTTTATCAATACCTGCAGCTTCAATGGCTTTAAGCGATGCCTCATATCCCATTGTTGCAGCAGTTTCATCCGCTCCTATAATTCTTCTTTCTTTTATTCCCGTTCGATCGGTTATCCACTCATCAGTCGTATCTACCATCATCTCGAGATCTGCGTTGGTACGAACTTCTGCAGGGTAATAACTTCCAGTACCTATTATTCTTGAGTACATATTTTAAGAGCGCTCCATTAAAACGGATTCAATTTTATCTTTTATTTTTTTCGGAACTTGCCGTTGTACTTCTTGTTCAGCTTCCTTAATCGCAAACAAGAAAGCATCCGAAGAAGCATTACCATGGCTCTTGACCACAATTCCGCGCAATCCTATCAGACTAGCGCCGTTGTACTGGTCGGGGTTCACCCTTCGATAGATTTTTCTTAACAGTGGAAGGGCTATTTTGGCTAATAATTTTGTCCACCAGTTTTCATTGGATACGCGCTTAGCTTCTTCTAAAACAAGGGTCGCTAAACCTTCACAAGCTTTCAAAGCGATATTGCCAACAAAGCCATCAGTTACCACAACGTCAGCACAATTAGTAAAGATATCATTACCTTCGACAAAACCAGTATAATTTATTCCTGGAGCTTGTTGTAACAACTGGGCAGTAAATTTTACTTGGTCATTGCCTTTAATTTGTTCTTCACCAACATTTAGCAAAGCCACTCTTGGATTATCAACTCCAGCGACTTCCTGTGCTAAAACCGATCCCATAACCGCATATTGAAATAAGGTTTCTGAATCACAATTAACATTAGCCCCTAAATCCAATAGAAACAACTTATGATGATCATCAGTGGGTAATGCAGATACTAAGGCTGGCCGGTCAATACCTGGTAAGGTTTTTAACACATGATAAGCAATAGCCAATAGCGCACCAGTATTACCGGCACTAACGCATGCATCAGCATCACCGCACTCTACTCTTTCCAAAGCACGGCGCATGGACGAATCTTTTTTATTTCGCAGGGCTGAACTTGGTCTTTCATCCATAGCAACATGTTCTGAGCAATGCTGAATTTCAACACGTTCTTGGATTGATCTATTTTGGGTGCTAATAACTTTGGAAATGATTTGTTCATCACCACAAAGTATAAAATGCAAATGGGGAATTTCGTGCAGTGCTTTTAAAGCAGCAGGAAGAGTTACATGGGGGCCGTTGTCGCCCCCCATAATATCTAACGCAATGGTTAGACGGCTAAAAGTCATTGCTAGTCAGCGATAACTTTTTTGCCTTTGTAGTAACCGTCAACAGTCACGTGATGACGAAGATGCGTCTCACCTGAAGTTGAATCTACAGACAAAGTCGCTCCAGTCAAAGAATCGTGTGCACGACGCATACCACGCTTTGAACGAGTTTTCTTGTTCTTTTGTACAGCCATTACATTACTCCTAGTCTCGCTTAAGTTCTTTCAAAACCGCGAAAGGGTTTGGACGTTCATCGGCCGGTTCAATCTTACCAAACTGCATCTCATCCCGCTTTATTTTGCAATCCTCCTCTGCATGAAGGGCGACAATAGGCAAAGACAATATTAGTTCATCCTCGAACAACTGCAGTAGATTGATTTCTCCATGGTCATTGACCTCTACCGGTTCGTAAATGTCCGGCAATTCAACTGCATCATCTGTTTCAACTGCTTTCCGTCTAATCGGACTAAAACAAAATGATGTGTGAATTGAATGAGCAAATTGCTCATTACATCTCTGACAGACAAGCTCCACTGATGTTGATAGTTGTCCTTGAAAAAAATTCAGACCCTGCTCGTCTTTATCGAATCTTACTTCAGCTTCAACAGTATCAGCAGCGGTGGCCACTGCGCTAAGAAAACGCGCCATGTCAGAAGTCATCATCACACCCTGATAATCAGAGCGTTTTGTAGCACTTTTGACTGGTTCGATAAACTTGGGCAATTTCACTTTCTGCATAGGGCGCGCATAATATAGATTGTAAAGCCGTTAGTCAAAGGAAAATATAGCTAAAAGTACCCTATTCCCTATAATAATTAAGACTTTTTATTAACAGAACGGAAAATTGTGAAAATTGTACTCGCTTCCACTTCGATATATCGTAAAGCGCTCCTTGATAAACTGCAACTCGATTTCACTTGCCACAAACCAAATGTTGTTGAAAGCCGTAAACCTAAAGAATCAGCGAAACAGATGTCGTTACGATTAGCGCAAGCAAAAGCTGAAGAAGTGGCTGAGCATTATAATAGCGGACTAATAATAGGTTCGGATCAAACCGCAAGTTTGGATAATGAGATATTAGGAAAACCAGGGAATGCTAAAAACGCTAAAGCACAATTGCAACAATGCCGCGGTAAAGACGTCACATTTTACACCGGTTTAAGTGTTATTGAGGCGGCCAGCAAAAAACAAATATCTATAGTAGAAGAATTCAAAGTAAGTTTTAGAGACTTAACTGACAAGCAAATTGATAGTTACATTGCCAAAGAAGCCCCATTTGACTGTGCCGGTAGTTTTAAATGCGAAGGTTTAGGCATTAGTCTGTTTACCCAATTACAGGGGCGAGATCCGAATTGCTTAGTTGGCCTGCCACTGATTGCCCTATGCGATGTATTAGCTGAATTTAAAATCGATGTGCTTACATTAAACTCGCAAGTTTAGATTATTTCACAACGCAGTGAAATTTAGGCTTCTCGTTTTCTTAATTCTTTGAGCACATTGCTTAATGAACTATCCAGATTAGCCGTGTGACTCATTTGCTTTCCGCTAACTGGGTGCACGTATAATATTCGATGCGCATGTAAAAATAATCTATTCAGACCTAGTTTTGTCATGTAATGATTAAACTCTTCGTCCTTATACTTGCTGTCACAGGCAATTGGATGGCCAGCGTGTTGACAGTGCACGCGTATTTGATGAGTCCGTCCAGTAATCGGTGATGCTTCAACTAATGTGGCTTGGGCAAACGATTCTAAAATACGAAATCGAGTTTCAGACTCTTTGCCTTCTGTAGAGACAGATACTATACGTTCGCCAGATTTTACAATATTTTTAAGTAATGGCGCTTTTACTTTAAAGCGATTTTCAGGCCAGTGCCCTTGAACCAATGCTTGGTATCGCTTATCCACCGTTTTTTCACGTAGTTGTTCGTGTAAGTGTTTTAGCGCAGAACGTTTTTTAGCTATTAATAGACAACCTGATGTATCTCTATCTAGGCGATGCACTAACTCAAGGAACTTAGCCGTAGGACGTAACGCACGTAATGCCTCTATCACTCCAAAACTTAAACCACTGCCACCATGCACTGCCATTCCGGATGGTTTGTTAACTACTATTAACACTTCATCTTCAAATAAAATGTGTGATTCTAAAGTTGCTACTTTATCAAGCTTAGTAGAAGGAGCTTGGTTATTGGATTCAGACACTCTGATGGGAGGTAACCGAATCTCATCTGCGTCAACTAATTTATATTCAGGTTTGACACGTTTTTTATTCACGCGTACTTCGCCTTTACGCAAAATTCGGTAAATCATACTTTTTGGAACGCCTTTTAACAAAGTACGTAAAAAGTTATCAATTCTCTGCCCCTCGTGCTCAGCGTCGATTGCTAAAAATTGTACTTTATCAAAGTTTGAATCCGTCATTTAAGGGCCCGTAGAATTTTGCTATATGAGTTTCGATTTAGCCTAACGCAGTTTGATTGCGACGCTGATTTGACAGCCCAGTGGTCAAACGCTAGCTTTTAGCAATATAGTCCATCAGGCTCAGCGCCTATTCTAACTTAAATATTTAAATTAGGTTTAAAATTTTAATTGCTTGCCAGAGTGTTAGGTTTAATGTGATAATCCGACCGTTTAGCTGGCTTTGCAGTTGCATAGCAGTAAACAATGCGATGAAAATTAGAATTTGTATGGCATCAACGAAATAAAATTCGTAACACATAATGATGCATTGCTGCTGTCGAAGTGAGTATTTTTTCGATTGGTTGAGCAAGCAAATTCACATCTCATCATGCGATATACAATAAAAAAGTACCAATCGCAGAATAGTAAGAATTGAATTTGGCAACAAACTGATGTGTTTTGTTTAACATCACGTCAGTTTGGAAAGATAGACAAAAAATTTATTGGGGTGAGGCGTTTCACCCAAGGGTCTGAAGTTAAAATTACAACTCGTAAAACTTTAGTTTCCCTAATGAAATCATATGCTTAAGGTAACACCTTGGCACATCCAAACGCGCACAAGATCTGTTTTTACAGTCGTGAGACTGAAAGTGATTTCAGCTTGATGCAGCTTGCAAGCCACGTTTTTCAGTTCTAAATTATTCCGCATTCGGTACTAAAACCGAGTCTTATACAATGAAAAGAATGTTAATAAACGCTACTCAACAAGAAGAGTTGCGTGTTGCATTGGTCGATGGACAAAAGCTTTATGATCTTGATATCGAAAGCCCTGGACACGAGCAAAAAAAAGCCAATATCTATAAAGGAACTATCACCCGCGTTGAACCCAGTTTAGAAGCTGCATTTGTTGATTACGGTGCAGATCGACACGGTTTCCTCCCTCTAAAAGAAATAGCAAAAACTTACTTTCCACAAGGTTATAAGTTTGACGGTCGCCCAAGCATCAAAGATGTGATTAAGGAAGGCCAAGAAGTTATCATCCAAATAGATAAAGAAGAGCGCGGACAAAAAGGTGCCGCACTGACAACCTTTATTAGTTTGGCTGGTAGCTATTTAGTATTAATGCCTAATAATCCTCGTGCAGGCGGTATTTCCCGTCGTATCGAAGGTGATGAGCGAACCGATTTAAAACAATCGTTGAATAAGCTTGAATTACCTGATGGCATGGGCTTAATCGTTAGAACCGCAGGCGTAGGTAAATCCTTTGAAGAACTCGAGCATGATTTAAATGTGCTAATTCGTCATTGGAATGCCATTTCAGAAGCGTCTGAAACCAAACCTGCCCCTTTCCTTATTCACCAAGAAAGTAACGTTATTGTACGAGCTATTCGTGACTATTTGCGTCGTGATGTAGGTGAAATCTTAATTGATAGCCAAGAAGTGTTTGAAAAAGCACTACAGCACATTCAACTCGTTCGACCCGACTTTGCCAGTCGTGTTAAGCAATATAAAGGTGATGTACCACTTTTTAGTCATTATCAGATAGAAACCCAAATCGAATCAGCTTTCCAACGTGAAGTGCGCTTACCATCAGGTGGCTCAATTGTAATTGACCCAACTGAAGCAATGATTTCAATTGATATCAACTCTGCACGGGCAACAAAAGGCGGCGATATCGAAGAGACAGCGTTCAATACTAACCTTGAAGCTGCTGATGAAATTGCCCGTCAATTACGATTACGTGATGCCGGTGGCCTTGTGGTTATCGACTTTATCGATATGACACCAGTTCGTCACCAAAGAGAAGTAGAAAATCGTCTTAAAGATGCCGTCAGACATGACCGAGCAAGAATTCAATTGGGCCGAATTTCACGTTTCGGTTTATTAGAAATGTCTCGTCAAAGGTTACGTCCGTCCCTCGGTGAGTCAGCACATATAGTGTGTCCTCGTTGTAGTGGTCACGGTAATATCCGTGGTACTGAATCATTAGCGCTTTCTGTTCTTCGCATCATGGAAGAAGAGAGTATTAAAGACAACACTGGACAAATAGAAGCACAATTGCCCGTCAATGTAGCTACCTACTTGTTAAATGAAAAAAGACGTTCAATTCAATCTATTGAAAAGCGTCATGGTGTAAACTTACTTATTATTCCAAATCCTAATTTGCAAACGCCGCATTATCATGTAGCCCGCAGACGTCCAGACGATACAGTTACTGAGGCGAGTTATAATATTGAGTTAATGGAAACTCAATCTTCAGAGGTTGATAACCCTACACAGGAAATTAAACCTAAAGAGCAACCAGTATTACAAGGTTTAGCCGCGCCTCAACAAGCGCCTGTTACAGCCAAAGCTGAAGAGCCAACATTGATTGCTAAGGTTTCTAAATGGTTGTCAGGTCTATTTGAAAGTGAACCTGAAACAACTACCAAAAAACCAAGTACAAATACGCAAAACAAACGTCCACAGCGCAATAGCCGTAGTCGTAATGAGCGCTCTGGTAACCGCAAACCTAAAGCTTCTGATCGCAAAGACAAGTCAGATCGTAATGACAAACCTCAAGCTGAAAAGCGTGATCAAAAGCCAAAACAACGTCGCGACAATCGTAATAAATCTCAAGAAGCAAAAACAAATGATGCAGCTAAAGAGAACGTAACCAGTCAAAATCAACCGGAACGTAAAAACGAAAAAGTTGCTGAACGTAGAAAAAGACGCGATACCCGTCGAAATGTCCGTGGTGAGAAAACTGAAAATGAAAAAGCAGTAGCTCAGCCGCAAGCAGAAACAGCTAAAAACACGCAGCCTAAAGTAAAAGTTGAAGACGTTAAGAATGATGAACTAATCAATTCAACCCAAGCTGAAGCAAACAATTCTGTTGTCGATGAATCTGTCAATACAGAGACTAAAGACGAAGGGCAAACAGAGCGCAGTAGAAGTAGACGCTCTCCTCGACACATTCGAGCTGCGGGTCAAAAACGCAGAAAAGAAGGTGCAGGAGTTGAAGAAACAAATGAAACTGATAACGCCGAAAAGCCTGTTGTTGATGTAGCTCAAGACGAACTTAAGTTTGAGTCCCATGATACACCGTCTGAGCAACCAAACGATGCATCAGAAACAACTAAAGCGGAAAAACCTAAAGCTAAACCTCGTACCAGAAGACGTCCGAAGAAAGTCGAAGAGAGTAACGCTGAGTCAACTGCTCCTGAGCAAAATAAAGATGAGACTTCAAACCAGGATGTTGCTGAAGCGAAAGCTGAAACTGCTACTGAACAAGCAAAAGAACCGGTTAAAGCCGCTAAGCCTGTGAAGGAAAAAGCAGCTCAACCCGAGCAAGTGGAAATTCAGTTGGACGCAGATAATTCTGATGCGCCAGTTCAGCAGGCTAAGGAAAAAGTTGAAGAAGCGGCTCCCGCCCCTACCGAAACTATAGCGCCGATTAAAGTTGACGCTGAACAGCAACAAGAGACGCCAAAACCGACTAAAGTTGAAGAAGTAGCAAGCAAACCAAAGCCTGCGAAAAAACCTAAAGTAACGGTGACTAAAGCTCCTGTTTCACATCCAATGGCGAAGCCTAAAGCGATTGACACTGATTTCAATGAAATTGAAATTAAAGCATTAGCTGCAGATAAACGAGCGGGCCTGAAAGTATCAGGAAAAACCGCATCAATGGCTAATACTGCAAACAGCTCTGCTGCTGCAGCAACCAAGCCAGGATCTGTCGCCTAAATAGACACAAGCGTTAAACCTTAAAACGCCGGTGAATTTTCATTCACCGGCGTTTTTTTATGTGTACTAGTTGTCTTATTTCTAAATTCAGCATTTGCTTAATATTTAACTATCAATAGAGCCGGCCAAGTTTACGCAAACTCCAGCAGAACCGTGAAGCAAGGTCTGTTTTAAATTTTGTTTAATTTCTGTCTTTTTATAAGTGCTAGCATCTACCATCACATAAATCACCTCAGCAAGGCATATAGGTTGCCTGCTATCCTGCTGACACATTTCAACATGTAATGTGAAAGAAGTATTCCCCACTTTTGAGACCCAAACACTCATTTCGATCACATCATCAAATTTTGCAGGGCTTTGCCAGCTTAAATTTAAATTAACAACTTGGTTATCTAAACCTTGTTCTAGCAGTTTATTAAAGCCACCAATTGCTGCCCGCATAAACTCGGTAGCAGCTAAATCGGCATATTCCGCATATCGACTATTAAACACAACTTGTTGAGCGTCACATTCAGCGTAACGAACTCTTATCAACACTTTCATCGGTATATTGGCAGAATTGGGCATTTAGTCATCCTCTGTTCGTATAGGGTTTGTTTTCTCTTTTCCGGAATCCCTTACATCAGTTGTTAATTCAATTAAATCTTTTTCATCGTCGACGATAGGGTCGGATTGTCGAGCGCTTAACCACTGCTCACCGATTATTGGATCATCGGCATTTTCAGGATCTTCCCATTCGTATCTTTTAATTATCGGTTTAGGGTCAAGTTTTCGCCAAAGTAACGCACTAACTATTCCAGCAACAGCGCCAAATAAATGATATTCAAAAGAGATATTTTCTTGCCGTGGGAAAATGGTCATGGTCATTCCACCGTACATAAAAAATGCAGCCATAATAATGGCGATTGAGCTCTTATCTCGTCTAAATAAGCTAACAACAAATAAGTAGAAAAACACACCGTGGGTTAATCCACTGGCTCCAAGATGATAAGCATTTCTGGCGAAAAGCCATACGCATACGCCAGAAAATAACCAAACAAATAGGATGACTCGCCAGCGTGAACGGGGATATCCGTATATTAGGAATACTCCTAGAATCAGCAAAGACAAGGTATTATTAAATAGATGTTCTACTGATCCATGTACCAAAGGTGCGGTAATTATTCCCAATAAACCTTTTGAAGAATATGGGTAAACACCTAACCAACTAAGGTCGACATGAAATAATATTTCAAAGGATTTAATGCACCATAAAAAGCCAATAAAAAAGCTGATTGTAATGATACTTGTTTTAAAAGATGGCTTTGTTTTCATTGTTTAATGATATGGGCATTTTGCTTAAACAAAAGATGCCCATACAAATCCATGATTTTTATACAGACATATAGTTTTTAATTGGTAAGTCTCGAATACGCTTACCACAAGCATGAAATATGGCGTTGGCTACACTTGCGGCTACTGGTGGAGTGCCCGGCTCACCAACCCCGCCAGGAGGCGCATCTGACTCGATTATATAGGTTTCTATTTTGGGACATTGATGCATGCGCAATACCTGATAATCATGGTAGTTAGATTGCTCAACCGCACCATCCTTAGTTGAAATTTCTCCCAACAGCGCCAAAGACAAACCAAAAATCATTGATCCTTCTTGTTGTGCCCGAACACGATCTGGGTTAACCACAGTGCCAGCATCTATACTCGAATGCATCTCTAGTACTGTCACTTTGTTATCCACGACCTTCACTTTTGTTGCAACAGCACAATAACTGACAAAACTACGATGAACACAAATGCCCCACCCTTCGTTTTCCTGTGTCGGCTGATCTGCACCAGACTTTGCGATTACAACGTCAAGTGCGTGTTTTATGCGCTTAATATCGACAGGGAATACATCTTGCGGCTCACCATAGTTTTGATAATCAAAATCATCCGTTTTGGGGTCCACTAAACGGTTTTCGCCGAGTAATTGATGCCACATTTTATAGGTCGATATACCGGCTTTTGATGCTAACTCATCGACAAAAGAACCCTGCGCAAAAGAATGTTGAATATTACACACAGAGCGCATCCAACCAATCCTAATATGACCAGTAGCCTTATGGGTTTCGCACGATAAATTGTCTACCGCGAATGGCAAATCACCAAACCCTAAAGACAATTCATTCATTTGCGGCTCATCAACTGTGCCGGTAAACGTCCACATAATACTTGGGAACGCAGTCCGCTGTAGCCACGATGTTATTTGCTTTTTGGTATCCATCGCTGCGGCCATATGTAGCACACTTACCGCATGGTAAAAGCCTTGTTGAATATCATCTTCACGACTCCAAACCACTTTCACCGGACGATTTAGTTGTTTGGCCAATAATGCTGCTTCTATGGAGTAATCTGGTTTAGCTTTTCTTCCAAATGCACCACCTAAAAAGGTGACATTTATAATCACTTTATCAGATTCAATACCTAGCGCTTGAGCCACGTTTTGCTGGGTTACTTGAGGAGATTGTGTACACGCCCAAATTTCACAAATACCGTTTTTAAATACCGCTGTTGCTGCAGGTGGTTCCATTGGTGCTTGTGAAAGGTAAGGGACACTATAAGTAGCACTGTGTGTATCTGTTGCTTGTTCAATATCTGCATAAACGTCGCCTTCTACACGAATCGGTTTGCCTTTACTGACGATACGACTTTTTAGCTCGGCAATATAATCAGCAGAAGTGTGTGCAGCATTTTCACCTAGCTCCCAATCAATATTCAACGCTTTACGACCTTGCAATGCCGCCCAAGTGCTATCGGCAATAACAGCAACCCCATTCATTGGATGAAACATAACCGGTAAAGGTTGCTCAGGCATTTGAATGGTATCGATAACCCCTTTGACTGACTTAGCTGCGTCAGCGTCAAACGACTTCACAGTCGCTCTCAACACTTTTGATCGTTCGATACTGGCATAAACCATCGACTCTAATCTAACATCCTGACCAAATTCAGCTTGACCAGTCACGATTTCAGCAGAATCGATACCAGTAACGGGCTTGCCAATCAGCTTGAAATCTTTTTTCGACTTGTAGGTTAAGGTTTCAGCTTTAGGAGGAGATAACTTACCGGCAGCTTCAGCAATGTATCCAAAACTCACTTTACGCTTTGAATCTTTATGATGTACATAACTATCTTCAGCATAAACACTGTTTACATCTACTTTCCACAAGTCTGCTGCTGCTTGTTCAAGCATCGTCCTAGCAGAAGCCCCCATACGTCTTAAGATCGTATAGAAATTACGAATTGAACGTGAGCCATCGGTGTTTTGACTACCATATTCTTTATTCGCCAATCCTTGTACCACAGATACTAAATCCCAATCTGCACATAGCTCTTCTGCAACTACCTGCGGTATAGAGGTACGAATCCCCTGACCCATTTCACTGCGGTGACATATTATGTTGACGCGATTATCGGATTGAATGCTGACAAACAGGTTAAGCTCGACATCAGCTTGGCTTGTTTGCGCCCATACAGGCTTGTAACCAGCTAGACTACTAGCGAGTACAAAACTACTAGCACCAATTCCTGAAACTTTTAAAAACTGTCGGCGACTGACATTTTCAATTTTATGGTTCATGCGTCATCTCCCACGTTTTTTGCCAGATCGGCTCCTTTAGCCACACTTTTTATTGCTGCTTTGATTCGAGGGTAAGTACCACATCGACAGATATTACCTTGCATGTAATTATCGATATCCTCATCACTGGGTGAAGCATTTTGTGATAATAAAGCCACAGCACTCATAATTTGTCCTGACTGACAATAACCGCACTGGGGAACGTTGTGCTCGATCCACGCTTTTTGGACAGGATGCTCGCCAGATTTAGATAATCCTTCAATAGTCGTTACCTGCTTTCCCGCTACAGCTGAAATCGGCATAACACAGGCTCTGACTGGTTGCCCGTCAATGTGCACAGTGCAAGCGCCACATTGCGCCATACCGCACCCAAACTTGCTGCCAGTTAAACCCAAAGCGTCTCTAAGCACCCATAAAAGCGGCATAGTCGGTTCAACATCCACCTGTTGCTGTTTACCATTTACACTGAAATTAATCACATTATTGCTCCTAAATTAGCGGGAGGACAGATTGCACCAACGACGCATATCCTCTGAAGTATCTATATCAAATTGTGCTTCGGGCACCTTAACCCTAATTAAATCTTGCTTATGAGCCTGCAAGATTGATTTAGCACCTTTATGTAAATCTGTATTCGAACTGCCTATATTTAACAAATCAGAGAATCGTTTGGCTGGGAAACAAGCTGGCACACCCACATTTCCCCCATACTCTGATGTAACGATTGAATCTATGTTGTTTAGCGCTTTGCTACATAGTTTAGCAATTTGTGCTGATTGCACAGCAATTTGGTCTGCTAAACCAATGAAAATATGGCTGGCTTGTGGATACCGCTGATTAACGATAAAGTCGACACCAGTGCGAATACTTTCACTCATACCTAACTGCCAATTTTGTGCTACAACGACCTCAACCGATAGATCAATTTGCTGTTTGATCAGATTTGCGTTCGCGCCTAGAACAACAACGATATTATCTAACCCTGCGAGCCTATGTTGTGCAATAACCTTATTCAACATCGGTTGTCCTTGAACAACCGCTAATTGTTTTATGCTCCCAAAGCGTTTTGCTTCGCCGGCGGCGAGTATCAAGCTAATAATGCTCACACAACACCGCTTATTGACTTAGCGTCTTTTTGCGCTAGAAAACTGTGTACTTCAGCAATCATTGACAGTGCTATCGACTCTGGCAATTCGCCACCTAATCGCAATCCGATGGGGTTAGCAAAAGGAATAGCGAATTCTTCTCTAACTAATCCAGCCTGTTCAAACACGCGTTCTGTGCGGTGCAAAGGCCCTAGCATCCCAACGTATTTTGCTGAACTTTTTGATGCCAGTATTAAAGCTTGAGCATCAATAGTGATGTTATGGCTCATAATAATCATTGCATCAGTTTGCGCCAGCCAATTTGATTGTGCAGCTTTTTCGATTGTTGTTGTCATTGGTTGTTTAATTATCGCAAACGCACCCGGGAAATAGCTACTTCTTCCGTGGCTAGTTCGCGGGTCGAGCAACGTAACTCGCCAACCTAATTTAGCCGCAATGTCGACAACAGGACGAGCATCCACTCCCGCACCTACAATACACAAGTTGATCGGCGGACTAAGGATTTGTTTCAGAAAAACCCGTCCATTTCGTTCGTCTCTTTGCACACTCGCTTGTGCAGTTCGAGGTAACTCTGAGAATTCGACATTGGCAACACCACTGGCTATTTCCTGAGAATATAAACAATAGCCATTGTCTGCCAAACGACGGTAAACGTTGTCTAGTTGTAAGTAAAGATTATCACTGCTGATAGGCTGCAGTAATATCCTTACTAAACCACCACAACCTATACCGAGCTGCCAAGCAAGATCCTGCTCTTCAGTCATATCGTATTCAACAATTCGGCCTTGGCCATTGTCCCAACATCTGCGAGCTTGGAGCATAATATCTGACTCCAAACAGCCACCACTTAAAAGCCCATAGTACTGACCTAAATCATTAATTAACATGTGCGCGCCGGACTTACGATACGACGAGCCCTGGGTCTTAAAAATAGTGGCTAAGACCCACTTACATTCGTCTTTCTTCGGATACCAAATATCTAGAATGCTAGAAAATGAATTTGCCATTCAAATCGCTTATTGTTTTGCTTTTAATCTAATCACTAAAGTTTCAGAAATCTTGTCTTGAATAGCTTGACGATTTGGATCCCAGTAAACTTGTAAAAAACCAAGCAAACCTGTGGCTAAACCGGCACCATAGCCCCCGTATCGCCCAAAACTTTCCCAAACATTCAAACTACTGCCATCGAGTTTAATCACTTTAATGCCAAATAGCTTTTTGCCAATAGTCTGGCCTTTTAATAACACCATTAATCCAGTGAAATAAACCGCTGCCCAACCAAAGCCTATGCCTAAATCTGAGGCGATACCTTTGAACCATTTTACGATACTGTAATCTTGAATCGATTTAGTCTTTGGTTTTACATCGACTATTGCCTGTTCTTCCTTGGCAACCTTATCGGCTTCTGCCTGCAATGTTTCAAACTGGGCTAATAATTTTGTTTCTAAACTTTGATATTGAACGTCACTTAACTCAGTACGACTTTTTTCAAAAAACTCATCCAACATTTCACTTTTTGCGGATTTGGGTACTGCCAATTCAACCAAGTCTTCAACAAATTCATCACCAATATTTGACCAACAAGTTTCTGCATCTGGACAATCGCCTTGTGCTACTTGTTTTTGAATTAAACTGGTTAACGCTGCGTATGTTCCAGTAAACACCACCACGTCAACGGCTTCTGCAGCATTAACTTCATGCTCATTACTGGACTGTGAATTAGACCAAATCGCGGTATCATTTCGGAATAGACCCAAAATCCCAGCGGCAATTAACAATGTGGCCAAAATCCGCACTAGCAAAATTGCTGATGGTAAACGATTTTCACGTTTTAAACGGCGACTCGTTACCCACAATAAAATCGCAACAAGTATTGCCAATGCGTTACCAGTAACACCAGACAGTATTGCAACCAAGATTAAATCGACAGACAGCGCTAGAGCGCGACGAGTGGGTGTAGCCAGAGGTGTACCAAATAATTCGGGGGACACTTCAAAGGCATAAGGTGTAATGACATCTCGTGTTTCTTGGCGTTGCTGGTGTTTAGAGGTGTGCGCTTGCGTTTCAACGTTTGCTTGTTGTGTTAATGTTTCCTTGGCATCCATATGTTTACCTTTTTGTGAGCGCTTTAATGCCCTCGCTTAGTCCTTCAATCGTTAATGCATACATCTTACCCTGCATTAAATCTTTTAATATTTGTATGGATGCATAGTATTGCCAATGTTTTTCCATTTGCGGATTTAACCAAATAGCGTGAGGAAAGTGATCTGTAAGTCTTTTTAACCAAACAGAACCGGGTTCTTCATTCCAATACTCAACGCTGCCACCGGGATAGGTAATTTCATAAGGTCCCATAGTCGCATCACCGACAAACACTAATTTATAATCGCTGCCATATTTATGAATGATATCAAAAATTGATATGACTTCATTACTACGTCGTTTATTGTCTTTCCAAACACCTTCATACACGCAATTATGGAAATAGAAATACTCTAAGTGTTTAAACTCAGAATGTACTGCGGAAAACAATTCTTCACAAGACCTAATGTGATCATCCATAGAGCCACCGACATCAAAAAACATCAATACTTTTATAGCATTACGACGTTCTGGTACCATATGAATATCTAGCCAACCAGCATTTTTTGCAGTTTTTCCGATTGTGGTCGGTAAATCTAACTCTTCGCTTGCACCAGTGCGCGCAAATTGACGTAATTTTCGTAACGCTACTTTAATATTACGAGTGCCAAGTTCGACATCACTGGCTAAGTTTTTATATTCTCTTTTTTCCCAGACTTTAACCGCTGAAGATTGACCTTTGCCTTTATTGCCAATGCTGATCCCTTCAGGATTATAGCCATGGGATCCAAATGGTGAGGTGCCTCCGGTACCAACCCATTTATTCCCTCCTTGGTGGCGTTTCTGTTGTTCTTCTAAACGCTTTTTGAGGGTTTCCATTAGCTTATCCAAACCGCCCATGGCTTCTATTTCTGCTTTTTCAGCATCACTAAAATGTCTTTCTAATTGTTTTTTCAACCATTCTTCAGGAATGTCTTTGCCAAACAGATCAATAGTTTGAACACCTTCAAAATAATCAGCAAAGGCCCGATCGAACTTATCAAAATGGCTTTCATCCTTTACCAGACACAGTCTAGACAAATAATAAAAGCCTTCGGTATCAGCAAAAACAACTTGCTGTTCCAACGCATTTAAAAGATCTAATAATTCTCTTACCGTCGCCGGAACTTGGTATTCTCTAACTTTAAAGAAAAAATCAACTAACATTAGCGTCTAGCCATAAATGCCAATTTTTCGAACAAATGAATGTCTTGTTCGTTTTTAATTAGCGCACCATACAGTGGAGGAATGCTGTTTTTGCCATCTTTGTTCTGCAACGCTTCTGGCGGAATATCTTCTGCAACCAAGAGTTTTAACCAATCGATCAATTCGCTAGTAGATGGCTTTTTCTTTAAGCCAGGCATTTCTCTTAAATCGAAGAAGGATTCGAGTGCTTGCGCAAGGAGATCTTTTTTCAAGGTAGGAAAATGTACATTAACGATTTCTTGCATCTGTTCTTTGTCTGGAAACTGTATGTAATGGAAAAAACAACGACGCAGAAACGCATCAGGCAATTCTTTCTCATTATTGGATGTAATAATTACGATAGGACGTTTGGCGGCTTTTATGGTCTGTTTAGTTTCATAAACAAAAAACTCCATTTTATCCAATTCTAAAAGTAGATCATTTGGAAACTCAATATCTGCTTTATCTATTTCATCAATTAATAAAACCGGGGGCTTTTCGGCATCAAATGCTTGCCATAGTTTTCCTTTGATAATGTAATTGCTGATGTCTTTGACCTTTTCGTCACCAAGCTGAGAGTCACGCAAACGAGATACCGCATCATATTCGTACAACCCCTGTTGAGCTTTAGTTGTTGACTTTATATGCCACTGAATTAATTCAGTTCCTAAACTACTAGCCAATTCTTCTGCCAGCATGGTCTTGCCGGTACCTGGCTCGCCCTTGATCAACAGCGGTCTTTGCAGTGTAATGGCAGCATTAACGGCGAGTTGCAGTTCTTTGCTAGCAATATAATTTCCGGTACTACTAAATGGCATCAATCACCTCAATAATTAAAAAATGTAAATATAAAACTAAGATATAGCAAAAAGCACTTTGAAAATTACTCGTTGAGCACAATCATAACAAGGTACAAAGTTAAGCAAACTTATTGAATTTTGCTATTTTCATGAAAACGAGTGCTTGTTAAGTACAACATTAACAGCCTAAAATAGTTATTCAAATAACAAAAACACATCAAAGGGTATCACTGAAAGTTACCTAAACCTATGCAAGGATATAGTATGCAAGTTTATGATGATAATTCGCTCGCTATTGGCAACACGCCTTTAGTTAAATTAAATCGTGTAGTTTCTACTGGCAACGTTTACGCCAAAATGGAATCACGTAACCCCAGTTTTAGTGTTAAATGCCGTATTGGCGCTAACATGATTTGGGATGCTGAAAAACGCGGTATCCTAACCAAAGACAAAGAATTAGTTGAGCCGACCAGCGGTAATACTGGTATCGCATTAGCATTCGTAGCCGCTTCTAGAGGTTACAAATTAACCTTAACAATGCCAAGTAGTATGAGCTTGGAGCGTCGTAAATTGCTTAAAGCTCTTGGTGCTAATGTGGTGCTTACTGAAGCGCCTAAAGGTATGAAAGGCGCTGTTGCCAAAGCACAGGAAATTGTTGCATCAGATCCTGGCAAATATATCTTACTTCAACAATTTGATAATCCTGCTAACCCTGAAATTCATGAAAAAACCACAGGCCCTGAAATCTGGAAAGATACAGACGGTAAAGTGGATATTTTTGTTGCAGGTGTAGGCACAGGTGGAACTATTACTGGTGTGAGCCGATACCTGAAAAACACCAAAGGTAAAAAAATCCTGACTGTTGCGGTAGAACCAACTGATTCTCCGGTTATCACTCAAGCTAAAGCGGGTGAAGAACTTACTCCTGGTCCACATAAAATCCAAGGTATAGGTGCAGGTTTTATTCCCGGCAACTTAGATTTAGATATTGTTGACCAAGTAGAACAGGTGTCGAATGATGAATCTATAGAAATGGCGCATCGTCTGTTAAAAGAGGAAGGCATATTAGCTGGAATTTCAACAGGTGCAGCTATGGTTGCGGCAAAACGCCTTGCAGAAAAACCAGAAAATGCAGACAAAATGATCGTGGTTATTTTCCCAAGTTCAACTGAACGTTACTTGAGTAGCGCTATGTTTGCTGGCGAATTTACAGACCATGAAGAAGTGCAATAGCACAAACTGCGTTTAGTAGAATAAAAAGAGCAGGCTTTAGGCCTGCTCTTTACTTTTAAACATAGAAAACGCAGACTGTACCTGTGTTCAATTTAACTCTATTTATTCATCATGATTAATCACCAGTATTTACGTTTTTTAACAATAAGTGTTTTGCTTTTATTCCTTCAAGCTTGTGATACGCAAAGCAAAAAAGGAGCCGGTAAATATGGCATGATGGATACCAACACTCCGGATTACGCTGCTGTAGAGTTTTTCCAACATGTGTATAACGATAAAAACCTGAATAAAGCCATTGCCATGAGTTCTAAACGTATGGCGAAATTGCTTAAGTCTTATCGCACCAACCGCAATGTTCAAAGACACGTATTCGACCTTGTTTATGATGAAGTGGATATACAACCTGATACTGGTAACAGTATTGGACGTAACGAATTTGCAGAGTCAGCGGTTGTCACTCTATTTTTCACTGGTACCTTGTACGATGAACGAGTTGAAGATATTCGTGTTGTTGAAATGTTGCGGGTAGACGGCAAATGGTTGGTCGATAAGATTCAACCAGATAAGTACCTATAACAGTTTCATGGAAATGTCTGATAAAGACCACGCTTCCATTTGGCTTTCTCACGTTAAGCGACTCCACGCGATTGCCGAATCAGGTTTAGCATTTTCTCCTGAAGAATTTGACCGCGAAAGATTTACAGAGATTTCTCATATTGCACAACAAATGATGAGTGATTTGGCGTCTGTACCCGTTAAACAAATTTCAGACTTGGTTACCCCTTTTCATCGTCGGTATGTGACACCACAAGTTGAAGTGCGCGGTGCAGTGATAAAAGACGGCAAAATCCTTTTAGTGCAAGAAAAAAGTGATAAGAAATGGACTCTGCCAGGTGGTTACGCTGATGTTGGCTTGACCGCAGTGCAAAATATCAAGAAAGAGATCGAAGAAGAAGCAAACGTCTATGTCAGTCACACTCGTTTGATATCGTTACGGCACAAAGCCTCAGGAGACTATGATCCTGACATCCGCGATTTTTATAAAATGCTATTTTTATGCGAGCCCATTGAGCCAATAAATCAAACAGCTGGGATGGAAACCTGTGGAGCTGACTTTTTTACTTTGCAACAAATTCCCCCACTCTCTACTGGCAGAACAATAATGCGCGATTTACAGGATGCATTCGCCTATCATGCTGACCAGAACAAACTCACCACCATTGAATAATCGTTTAAAGCAGATAGATTTTTAAATTAATGGAATAACCTGAGACGTTTATCCCAATTTCCTTGATGGCTCATTGCGCACGCTTCTTCGCTATCAAAAAATACATTATGTTTGGGATTCTTCAATAAAATCCCCACTTTTAATAATTGTTTATGGATTAATTTTCGTAAATAGGCATCTTGTTGCTGTGCTTTTGCATCGATAACCTGTTGTTCCGTTAAAAACACGCAAGTAATGACTAAACTAGACGGGAAGTTACTGTAATCGGCTGTGTGAGTTAACCAGTCAAATCCTTGAACAGTTCGTTTCGCTTCTTCGCACACTTTAGTCAGTGCCTTAACGGTATTTTCATCTAACTTTTTTACTGTTGATTTTGCAGAGGACATTTGACACTTAAATTAATTGAAAATTGGACACTTTTTTAAATAAAGTGCCCGTCAGTTTTAACTAAACTTTAGCAAATAAAAACCACTATTTACCGTATGTACAAAGATAAGCAGTATCTACTGTTACTTTTACTTGAAATTTCACATTTGCTTCAATGGTAAAGACCTGATTAGTTGTAAAAGTTTGCCATTCTGTTTGCCCTGGCAACAACACAGTTAACGCACCACTCACCACTGTCATGGTTTCAAATTCGCTAGTACCAAACTCATACTCTCCTGGCGCCATCACCCCAACCGTAGCGGGTAATGTAGCGGTTTGAAACGCCATAGAAGTTACTTTTCCTTCAAAATATTCATTTACTTTAAACATGTTAAGCCTTTATCTAATTATTAATGGCGAATAACTTAGCAGTTTTCATAAAAAAACACACAATCAAAAACAGCTAAATTAGATTACCTAGCTCTAGAACAATAGGATTTATTATCAACGAGTAGAATATATCAGTGGTAATCGAGGCTAAAGAAAGCGCACAGCGACGCTCAATTTTTTAAGGCTGAATGTTTATAAACAGCGAAGCTAAACAATATTTGTTTAGCTTCGGGCATAACCTGATACAAATAAACCAACGATAGTGAGCTTACTACCCCGCCTCGCAAAGGTTCGTTTGTTTCAAATCAATATCGTTATCTTTGGCTTGTTCAATGACATCTACATCTTCTAAAAACAACATATAACCATCTTCTTTGACGGCTTGCAGAAACACATCTACTTCCAAGGATGCAAAGTTATTTAAATTACCAAAACAATTATTCTCAGTGCTGATGGCAAATTCTCCTCGTCCTTTAGCATCTAACGCTTTATATTGCTTGGCTTTAGCCAGTAAATCTTTCATTGCTTGGGCATCGCTATCAGATAACTTAAGAATAGTAACGCGCTCATTATCTTCAATGTCGTCTAACAAAATTTCAGGCATTTCTGAATGTTGATATTGCAGTATTTCCACACTAAAATTATGTTCTTCGTAAAAAGCAGGCAAGCTATCGTTTCCATCAGAACTGTAACTCATGAAAATTTTAGCTGCGCCATTTTTCACCTCGATACTTTTATCGGTGCGCAGTGCAATTCGTATATCCTGAGGCTCCATATCAAAAGGGGAAAATTGTGACATTTTGTACATGGTCGATATAGGCATACTCATGCAACCACTCAATATTACTGTGGCGACCATCGCACCGAACATTTTTAAACTAGACTTCATTATCATTCCTTTGGTTAAGACTTCTGCGCCTCAAATTTTTTAAACTATCATTAGCTATTGCTACCGTGGATGCCTTTACATTAAGCATAGGTTTAAACAATGCTTTAATCTCCAACCGCGACACCTTCCCTTCTCGGATCCGCACCACCTATAATTTTTCCGTTTTTAAATTGAATTCCGTGAAGCCCGCTATTTAAATCAATGATCTTAACGTTATGGCCCATAGCACTCAATTTAGCTTCCCACTTCTCTAAAGAAGTGCCTTTTTCTAGCGCAGTATAATCATTTCGATTGGTGATTTTAGGTAAATTAATAGCCTGCTGAATATCCAATCCCCAATCGACTACACCTACAATAGTTTGCGCCACATAACTGACAATTCGACTGCCGCCGGGAGAGCCTATTACCAACATTAGTTGACCGTTTTGGTCAAATACCATAGTAGGACTCATGGCACTACGAGGACGTTTATTAGGTTCGACTCGGTTAAGGGCTGGACGATTATTAGGACTAGGATTCAATGAAAAATCAGTTAGTTGATTATTCAGTAAAAACCCTTCAACCATTAACCCTGAGCCAAAGCCAAATTCAATACTGGTGGTCATGGCAAGAGCGTTACCTTCTTTGTCTACAATGGAAACGTGACTAGTATTAGGTAATTCAAAGGATGTATCCATGCCAATCAAAGAAGCATTGATATAAGGTTCACCGGCTTCAGCCTTGCCCATATCTTTATCTGCTTTGATTAATTCAGCACGTTGCGACAAATAAGTTTGATTAATCAATGCGGCAAAGGGCAATTGCACAAAATCACTGTCCGCAATGTATTTATCCCGATCGGCATAGGCTAATTTGGATGCTTGTGTGAATAAATGAATAGATTCTAATGAGTCTGGATCCATTTTTGACAAGTCATAGTCTTCAAGCATTTTAAGTATTTGTAATACGCTTATGCCACCGGAACTAGGAGGAGCCATGCCGCAAATTTTATATTTACGATAGAATCCACAAATAGGGTCCCGTTCTTTCGCTTGGTAATTTTCAAGATCTTGAACACTTAATTTACCGGGGTTAATTGTTGAATACTGAACGGTTTTCGCGATTTTATCCGCCAATTCACCTTTATACAGATAATCGGCTCCTTGTTCTGATATTTTTTCGAACACTTTAGACAGTTTAACGTTGGTTTTATTTGTCCCTTCTTTGAGTTCTATACCATTTGGATAAAAATAGGTTTTAGGATTTAAAAAGGCTTCTAAGCCAGGATGAAAACGCAATGAAAGAAGCTTCTCTAAACGAGCCGAAACCGTGAAACCTTTCTCTGCTGTATTAATCGCATCAGTAAACAGTGAATTCCAAGGTAATTTGCCAAACTGTTTGTGTGCTTTCTCTAATGCTTTTAACGCGCCTGGTACGCCTACAGAACGCCCACCAACTACGGCATCTCGCCATTTTAAGGGTTTTCCTTCATGCATGAACAAATAAGCATTAGCTTCTGAAGGCGCCGTTTCGCGACCATCAAATGTATGCAGCTTTTTAGCTTTATTATCCCAGTATAAAATGAAATTTCCGCCACCAATACCTGATGATTGCGGCTCAACAAGGGTTAGCATCGCTTGAACAGCAATGGCGGCATCGATAGCACTTCCACCATTACTAATAATATTTTTACCTGCCCATGAAGCATATGGGTTTGCGGACACCACCATATATTCTTCAGCAATCCGTGCTTTTTTCTGACTAACACCAGTGGCGGCTTCTGGCTCGCGATCTTCCCTAGTCGTTTGCTTAGCGTTAACTTGGTTAAACGATATTAAACAGAGTACGCATATTACTTTAAACAATGATTTCACAGACAATCTCAATAAACGGCTTTTGGGATGATGGAAAGATAACGAGCCACAGATTAGGATGCAACACAAAATGTAGTTATTAAAGCATTCTTGTACGAAATCATGGATTTAGTTAAGGTGTTCACCATTATTTATAAATATTATGTTGGCAACTTGTTAAATTTACCCATAAAATTTCAACAAATAACTGGACCTATTTTTATCGCGCTCTTGTGCTGTTTATTGTGGCTATTTGAACCTACCACTTCGGCATATCTAGCATTGCAGCGAGAAATGGT
Organism: Aliiglaciecola sp. NS0011-25; assembly: GCF_040370605.1. Taxonomy (NCBI): domain Bacteria; kingdom Pseudomonadati; phylum Pseudomonadota; class Gammaproteobacteria; order Alteromonadales; family Alteromonadaceae; genus Aliiglaciecola; species Aliiglaciecola sp. NS0011-25. The sequence continues at coordinate 168,766 of NZ_BAABWR010000002.1, read as the reverse complement.
GCTAAACGGCGATTGGTGGCAATTTCTCAGTGCTAATTTTGTGCACACCAATAGCAACCACTTATTGCTTAATATTGCAGGCATAGGCTTACTTTGGGCTATTCACGGACAATATTACACCCTTAAAAATTATCTATTAAGCACCTTGCTGCTAAGTTTGTTTGTCACCTTTGGCATATTCCTTTATTCACCTAATCTAGATTGGTACGCAGGCCTTTCAGGCACATTACATGGCATCTTTGTTTACGGCGCATATTTAGACATCCGTCATAAAGTAAAATTTGGCTGGATTTTAATGTTAGGAGTTTGGGCAAAAATTATTAACGAACAACTATTTGGCGCAGACCAAATGATCACTGAATTGATTGCTGCAAATGTAGCTGTTGATGCTCATTTATACGGTGCAGTGGGTGGTTTAGGATGTATCTTAGTTTACTGGATAAAAAATAAATATTTGCCTCAGAATACCTGAGGCAAATAGACAATTAATAAGTTTATAAGTTTTCTTCAAACAATTTAAAGATTCTACGATACTCGTCTAACCAAGAACTCGGTTCAATGAAACCATGAGATTCAACTGGATAAATAGCCGTTTCAAAGTTTTGTTTTTCTAATTCAATCAATCGCTGTACCAAACGCACTGTATCAACAAAAAACACATTTGAGTCAACCATAGGTGCATTGATAAGCAGTGGTTTAGTCAGACCTTCGGCAAAATAAATAGGTGAACTGCGTTCATAGGCAATAGGATCAACGTCGGGAGTATTTAGAATATTGCTTGTGTATGGATGGTTATAATGTGCCCAATCCGAAACAGGACGCAAGGCAGCGCCAGCTTGAAAGAGGTCGGGCTCAGTAAACAGTGCCATAAAGGTCATAAAACCACCGTAAGATCCGCCATAGGTCCCTATTCTATTTCGATCGACATTAACGTTGTTCACCATCCAATCAACACCATCAACCAAATCTTCTATTTCAGGTTTACCCATGTGTCGATAAATAGCCGTGCGCCAATCTCTGCCGTAACCTGCGGATGCACGATAGTCCATGTCTAAAACAACATAACCTTTTTGCACCAGCAGATTATGGAACATGAATTCACGGAAGTAAGCTGACCAACCTAGGTGAGAGTTTTGTAGATACCCTGCTCCATGATTAAATATTACAGCGCGTTTTTTCTCTCCTTCACCTGCATCTTTAGGCGCATATAAACGAGCATAAATGGGTTGTTGAGCATGAGAAGATTTAATCGGAACAATCTCGGGAATCGTCCAGTTGATTTGCTTAAATGCCTCACTAGTCGTGAATGTTACCTGTTGCGCTGGCTCCTCAGAACCTAGTGTTTTCACGAATAGCTCTGGCGGCATGGTTAACTTAGAGTGAGTTAACAATAACTTGTTTTGAGCGTCATTAAATAAATAGTCAGTGACACCATTTAAGTTAGTTAACTCTTCAATATCACCACTGTTTAAATCAACCCGATAAATTTCGTAAATGCCAGGATGTTTTTTATTTGCTTTGAAATAAATATATTGGTCATTTGCGGTTAAAGTTAACTCATCAACTTCGTACTCACCACTAGTGAGTTGTTTTGCATTACTATTTAAATCTTTTAAATAGAGATGCGCATACCCACTTTTTTCCGATAAAAAGTATAATTTTGATGAGTGATTCAACCATCCAAAACTATTGAAGTTATAATTAATCCAAGCATCATCGTGCAATCGATCCTGGGTCACTAACGTTTGCGTCGCAAAATCTACTGTGGTTAACCAACGATCCTTGTTATCCCAAGCTTCCAACATGATCGCAACATTTTCACCATCCGCTTGCCAAGCAATAGCGCTCTGATTCCATCCCCAATCTACCAATAAACCTATATCTCTGGGCAGTCGATTACTTTGATAGGTTAGTCCTTTGGCTTCTGCATTTTCTCGTTTAACCTGCTCTAAAACGTCTTCGTTATATCCGGGCAAGCTCTTATAGGACAGTTCTTTTTGTGTGCCCGTTTGTAAATCTAACAACCACAAATATTGGCTTTTGGGCTTAGCATCCGCCACCCGGTGCCTAACTTTCTCAGCTTTAATACGGCCATCTTCTTTAATGTAATTGGGCATAATATCGCCTTCATCTCGACTTGGCGTATCTTTTTCGATGGCTAAAATAAGATATCTACCATTAGGAGAAAGACTTGCATCGGCGGTTTTATTATCAACAGGGAAATAAAAAGGTTCAGGGGTGGTTGATTGATTCTGTTCAGAAATTTGTGCATTAAACTCGAACTTGTCTTGTGTGCGCTGCCTACGATCACGCAAAACTTCAATCAAATTCAATTGCTGCTGAGCGATATAATCTTTAGCGGGTTCGTTGGCTTGCGGTGCTTCTTTGAATTCCCAACTCACCAATTGTTCAGTTATACCTGAGGCAACATCGATGGCATAAATTTTGTTATAAACTCGATAACTCAACCTACCATCTTTTAAAAACTGTAAATTAGTTAAATATTGGTCACTGCGGGTAAGCTGCGAAATCTCACCTGAGTTAAGGTCTTGCATAAATACATTTTGTTTAAACACCCATGCAACTTTGTTTCTGCTTTGGTTAAAAACCTTATTTTTATAGGAAACCTGATGGTAATTTGCAATTGGAACTAAATTGGCCGTTTTCGATGATACCGGCTGTTGAAATAAATCTTTGACCACAGATCCTTCACGTTTCTGTGAATAGAAATAACTATTTCCATCTAGTGACCAATATGGAGATTGAGGTTGTCTACCAATCCAATCTGGATCAGCCATTATTTTTTGTAGGGTTAACTCCTCGTTATTATCACTCAGATAAGAGGCTTGTTGTTTAATTGGCTGATAAATTGAAGCAACTTCCCTATCTGTATTAACCAGATTAGATTCAGCGGGGGCTTCAGAAGTTTGAATTCCAGAACAAGCGAGTAAACTTGAGGTGATAGTAGAAATAATGAGCAGTTTAAAGCTTTTTTGCATTTTTGACTCTCTGCTTTTTGTTATAGTCAGTAGAACGTAAAGCACTATTAAAACGCATGAAAGTATTTAGGTAAACAAGTGATCTAAAATTGCTTAATAAAGATAGTAACGTTTAGCTGCCAAATTTTTGTTCTGTCAAAGCAACGGAGTTTTCATGAAAAAATTAGTATTACTATGTAGTTTAGTTGTTACCCCTATGTTTGCCTCTGCAAACGAATGCCCAGATGTTCTAAAATTTATGAAACGTAAATTAAACTCTCAGGAAACTGTAAACATGTGCAGTGAATACCAAGGAAAAACACTGCTTATAGTAAACACCGCTAGTAAGTGCGGTTACACTCCTCAATTTGAAGGACTTGAATCCTTATACAGTGAATATAGAGATCAGGGGCTTGTGGTGTTAGGCTTTCCCTCACATGATTTTAAACAAGAATTTAGTGACGAGAGTAAAACCGCTGAATTGTGCGAACTTACCTATGGTGTGGAATTTCCAATGTTTGAAGTCACACGGGTAAAAGGCGCAAACGCCGATCCGTTATTCCGTAAACTATCCAAACAAAGTGGTATGGAGCCTGGATGGAATTTCTATAAATACTTAGTGGATAAAAATGGCAACGTCGTAAAAGGGTATAAATCCTCAACCAAACCATCTGATAAAGAATTTCGAAAAGATATAAAAGAAGCGATAGCACTCTAACTGTTTTAGTCTTGCTAGCCTTCACTGATGTTTAAAATATTAGACAAAAAAAAGCCCCGATAAACGGGGCAATAAACACACATCACTTGGAACACACAATGAAATGTTTTACTGTTTTAGCAATAAAACATCTTTACAACTAAATATTAGTCAATGATAAAAATAATTAGTTCATAATATTTTGTGAAATTTAAATATTTTCATCCAAGTAATTGAATTTTATGGATTTATTTCGATTAAATAATTAGATCTTAGTAAATGCTTGTTCAAAGTCTGCAACAATATCGTCAATATCTTCGATACCGACCGAAAATCTAATCATATTCTCATTAATCCCCATTTGAGCTCGTTGTTCAGCGCCATTTTCATAAAATATTGTAGAGGCTACCGGCAAACATAAGGTACGAGTGTCACCTAAGTGCGTCGCTATCACTACAGTCTTCAATGAATTGAGAAATTTATGAATATCCAATCCAGGTGACAAATCCATACTAAATACACCACCATAATTACCATTAAACAATTCTCTGGCGATATAGTGTTGTGGATGGTCAGCTAATCCGGGGTAATAAACATTGGCGACTTTACTGTGCCCATGTAAATAAGTAGCAAGTCTTAGCGCGTTTTGACAGGTTCTTTGCAGTCGTAATGCTAAGGTTTCTAAGCCCACAGAAATTTGTTGCGCTGAATGAGGCGATAATGTCGCGCCCAAATCACGCAACCCTTTTTTACGAATTTGCGTCATTCCCCAGGTGGCAGGATCTCCCACTCGGTACAAATCAAAAATATTTGGATACGCTGACCAATCGTAAAAGCCGGTATCAACCACAGCACCACCTAATACATTGCCGTGACCAGCAATATATTTAGTCAATGAAGTAACCGTTAATGATGCTTTCACTGCTTTAGCATCAAATATATACCCTGGTGTCATAGTATTATCGATGATAAAGAGCAGTTTATTTGTTTCACAGAACTCACCAATAGCTTGTAAATCGGCAACCTGAGTCACTGGGTTAGCTATAGTTTCGGTAAATACCATTCTGGTATTTTCTTTAAGCTCTTGAGTTATCAAATTGATATTCGTGGTATCAACATAGCTAACTTGAATGCCTAAACTTTGCAATGTCACCATTAAACTACTGGTATTGCCGAACAAAAATTGGCTGACAATAATATGATCGTCTTTCTTCAATAGCGCCAACAGCATAGAGGAAATTGCCGCCATTCCAGTGGCAAAAGTAACTGCTGCTACGCCTCCTTCTAAATCAGCCAACATATTTTGTAAGGCTGCGTTAGAAGAAGAAGAAGATCTCGAATATACATGTCCTAGTTTCTTTCCTTGAAAAACGGCAACTAAATCATTGACGTCTTCAAACTCAAAAAGTACAGAATTACTAGTAGGAGAATGAACAGAACCATCTTGGGGCTTGTTTAAAATGCGGTCTGCATGCACAAGCCGTGTTGTAAAACCTTTATTTTTCAATCGAACTCTCCGCGGGAAAGGCTACCTGGGAAGGAAATTTTGCGTGCACTTTAGCATAAAACCCATAAACTTTTTGCATTTCTAAAGAGTTATCTTCTTTAGGATGAAAAACCGGTCCTAAAACGATGGATTTATGACGATAATCTAAGCCAATTAAAAACACCGGAATATTCGCTTGTTTAGCAATATGTAAAAAACCACTTTTCCAAGGATAAATTTTACTGCGGGTGCCTTCAGGGGCAACCGCTAACAGCATTTTATCTTTTTGTTTAATTTTATCAATCATTTGATTCACTACCCCATGGGATTGTGAACGTTCTATTGGAATCCCTCCCCAACGGATTAACAACGATTTAAACGGTGGAATAAAAATACTATGTTTACCAAAAAAGGTGATTTTAAGCTTTAACGCAAACACAGCGGCCATGCCAATTACGAAGTCCCAATTAGAGGTATGAGGCGCTACGGCAATGACCATTTTACTATAGGCAGGAAATTCACCTTCAAATTTCCACCCCAAAACATGCAAGACGGTATCCCCTAAATATTGACTGAATCGATTACCTAAGCGGGGAAGATTTGCAGATAATTTTAGCTTTTTTAATGTTTTAGGCATGTAATAAAATTATTTAGAATATTAATTGCGTTCATATTCTCCTATTATACACTCAAACCAAAGGAATAAAGTTGTTACCCCACTTTGACCTTTTAAATAAATGCTAGTGCGCAACTTTTTGCGACCTACAGGGTCAAGTAAAGTAAGTGAGGGAGAATAGTAACACCGTTTATTTTAGCAAGAACAAACACCCGAGATTAATCATTGCAGCAATTTTTAATCGGGATCCAAACAATTCCTTGTTTCCATCATCAGTATTTTAATGGGATTTTTAGTGCTAAGAATTATTATTTTTATATCCTTGTTATATAGCCAACATACTTTTAGTCAGCAAACGGCTCAAAACCTGTTTAGCCAATACCGCAATTCACTCTATCAAATTCAGATGATTGATAAGGAGTCTGGTAATAAATCGTCCATCGGTTCTGGATTTCGAGTCAGCGAGGATGGCGATATTATTTCAAACTATCATGTCATTTCTGATTTTGTTTATTTCCCCGATAAATATCGAATTCAATATTTAGATTCAAATGGCAATACTGGCAGTTTGAAACTTAAAAATTTCGATGTAATCAATGACTTGTCGTTGCTGCAAATCGCCCCTGAACAAACAAGTGGTTTGCCGTTTAAGTTAGCTCAAGACCTACCTCTACAAGGTTCAAATATATATTCATTGGGTAACCCCCACGATTTAGGCATGATAGTGGTTCCAGGTACCTACAATGGTTTAAAAAAGAATAGTTTTTATCAACGTATTCACTTTACCGGTTCAATCAATCCAGGAATGAGTGGCGGGCCAGCGGTAAATGGGCTCGGTCAAATCGTTGGCGTCAATGTTGCTACAGCGGGCAATCAAATAGGATTTTTAATTCCGTTACCAAAAGTGAAAGCATTATTTAACTCACAAGAACAAATAGACGTCGAAGATTACAAATCACATATTCAAAAACAACTACAAAAAAACCAAGGGAAGATGATAGCTGAAATATTGTCGACACCTTGGTCTCACTCGCCTCTAGGCAAAGCGAGTGTCCCCGAAAAAATCTCAGACTTCATATCCTGTTGGGGTGGTTCAAACGCCAGTGAAAAAGATGTTAAGTTTTTATCGGTTTCAAGTCGGTGCCGAATCGGAGAAGCGATATTCTTAAACGGTAGATTACAAACCGGAGAAATCGAAATAGAGTTTGAATGGCTCACTAGTGAACAACTCAACACCTTTCAATTTCATAATTTTTTGACCCAAAAAATTGCCTTTACGCGACCAGGAAATCAGGCTGGTAAAAATGATGTGACCAACTATCGTTGTCAGCAAGATATAGTGTCAAATCAACACCAAGTTTCTCAGAAAAGTATTTTGTGTGCTCGAGCTTATAAAGATTTTGACGATTTATATGATGTTTTATTTATCTCCGCCAGCAATGACTACTCAGATGGAAGTTTAATCAGTCACTTTACCCTAGCAGGGGTGAGTGCAGATTCAATGAAACAATTTTCTAATCAATTTATGGATTCCATGTCATGGCAATAGTTGTTGAAGTACTGTCGAAAAACGGCAAGGTGTTAAGTTATCAAACTTTTGGAAAAGAAAAAATTTCGATTGGCAGAGCATACGATAATGATGTCCGCATTGACGACCCTTACGTGTGTCCAGAACATATCGTTATTCAGGCAGAGGATGATACCGAAGCTCTGGTGTTAACTGATGTTGATTCATTAAATGGTGTGAAAATTAACGGTTCTCCAGGTGCTAATGCATTAATTGGCTTTGATGACATAGTCACCATAGGTCGTTCTCGTTTGCGCATCTTTAAAAATACGCAAAAAGTTTCGCCGGCCATTGTTCTAAGTAAATTAGAAGAAAAAATGGAATGGTTATCCATGCGCAGATTATGCGCAGGTTTAGCCATTGTGTTCATTGCGCTTGTGTCAGCTAATTTCTATTTCAACAGCATCGTTGAGGTTAATGTTTCGCAGGTAGTGAAAGTGAGTTTAAGCGCCGCTGCTGCAGCCTGTATATGGCCTTTTTCCTTTGCATTGCTATCAATTTTAGCGAAGAAAGACGCCCATATTGTGAGCCAATTTAATTTACTTTGGCTGTTTTTAATTAGTCATGAACTACTCAGTTATTTGCAAGCCATCTTGCAGTTTAATTTAAGTTCGGTGCAGTTTATTTACTGGTTTATTTTATTGATAAAAGGTGCGCTATTCTTTGCGTTTCTGTGGTTTACGTTATTTATTGCCTTCCACCAGTCGAAGAGAATGCGAAATAGCATCAGCATTACTGGTACAGCTTTACTGGCAATGTACGTGTTGGCTCCGCATTTGTTCAATACCCAAAACTTCGTCGCAGCGCCCCGATACACTTCGCAAGTTCTGTCTCCAATTTTCAGGATTACAGCACCAGAAACCACCGAGAAGTTTGTTGAGCGGTCCGACAAACTAATTGAAGGATTGAAACAAGAAGTTGAAAAGGGAAAAGAGTAAGCAATGTGTATTCTTTTCATCGCAGTTGAGCAACACCCAGAGTACCCGTTAATTATAGCGGCTAACCGTGATGAATTTCATCAACGGCCGACTGTACAATCTGATTTTTGGCAGGATCATCCGAGTTTGCTCGCGGGTCGAGATTTAGAAGCAGGTGGTACATGGATGGGGATGAATAAAAATGGTCGACTTTGCGCATTAACCAATGTCAGAGATCCGCAAAAAATTCTGAACAATGCGATTTCAAGAGGCCACTTGGTTAGTGAATTTTTGATTAACCAAGATTCTCAACAGGATTATTTGGCTAAATTGCGTGACAGCAAACAACAATATAATGGCTACAATTTGATGTTTGGCGAATGGAATGACCTATCTGTTTACAACAATCATACCGATAACGTCAGTAAATTGGGGCCGGGTGTATATGGTCTGTCAAACGCTGACTTGAACAGTCCTTGGCCTAAAATAAATCAAGGTGTCACTAAACTGCGCGAGCATTGCCAACAAGCTGTATCGTTAGATACGGACAAATTATTTGAAATACTGCTTGATCAAACCCAAGCAAAAGATGAAATGTTGCCTAAAACTGGCGTTCCTATAGATTGGGAGCGAAAATTATCGTCAATTTTTATTCAATCTCAGGATTATGGAACTCGCTCTTCAACCTTGTTATTAGTGAATAAAAACAAGCATGTAACTTGGTTAGAGCATACATTTGACCCTCAAGGTATTAACCGCAAACAACGTGAGTTTAACTTTTACATTCAATAAGCTCATATATTACTCGAAATCTCTCTAATTACTGGCATAATAGCGGCTTCTTTTTTTGCCTGTTATTTATTGAGGAATTGCTGTGTTAGAAGTGTTACCAAAATTACCCGCTGATCCTATTCTAGGTTTATCTGCTGCATATCGTGAAGATCCGAATCCTAACAAGATAGATTTAGGTGTAGGTGTATATAAAGATGAAAACGGTAATACTCCAATTCTCAGTTCTATTGCGAAAGCTCAAAAAATTCTATTAGCACAAGAGACAACCAAAACTTATATCACTCCACAAGGTGTTCAAGGTTACATTAACGGTATGTTGCAACTACTTTTAGGTAAAGGTCACCCTGCCCTAATTGAAGATCGTGTTGCTGCTGTGCAAGCTCCAGGCGGATGTGGCGCATTGAGAGTTCTTTCGGAATTAATTAAACGTTGTAACTCAGAAACAACCGTTTGGGTAAGTGACCCAACTTGGGCCAATCACATCCCCCTAATCGGTAGTGCTGGATTAAAAATCGAAACCTATCCGTATTTCGATAAAGCAACTGCAAGCATTAAATTTGATGAAATGGCAGATTGTCTTAAGCAAGTTAAAAAAGGCGACGTAGTGTTATTGCACGGTTGCTGCCATAACCCAACGGGCGCAGACTTAAGCAAAGATCAATGGCAATCAGTGTTAGAATTAGCCCAACAACAAGGTTTTGTGCCTTTTATTGATGTGGCTTACCAAGGTTTTGGCGACGGACTAGAAGCTGATGCCTACGGTGTGCGTTTATTAACTGAAAACTTGCCAGAAGTAATTATTGCAGCGTCTTGTTCTAAAAACTTTGGTTTGTATCGTGAGCGTGTTGGTCTTGCAGTGGCTGTGACTAACAGTAATGCGGTTAGACAAAGCATGCAAACTCAAATTCAATCAATCGCTAGAGCGATTTATTCAATGCCTCCTTCATACGGCGGTGCGTTAGTAGATATAGTGCTAAATGATCCTATTCTAAAAACCGAGTGGCAGTCTGAAGTGGAAGATATGCGTGTTCGCATGCAGTCCTTACGTCAACTATTAGTCACTAAATTAGCCGAAAAAGGCGCAACCAAAGACTTTAGTTTTGTGACTCAGCAAAAAGGTATGTTTTCTTATTTATGTATCAGTCCTGAACAAGTTAAAGCAATCAGAGACAAGCATAGTGTATACTTTGTTGATTCAAGTCGAGTCAACGTAGCTGGTATAAGCTTAAAAAATGTCGATGCGTTAGCTACCGCTTTGGTAGATGTTTTATAAACACTCTTCAAAATGCGCTCTTCACTGAGCGCATTTCTTATCTTGTTAGCCAACGTGTTGTCATTTAATTAGCAAATAGCACTTCGGCTCAAATTATTTGTATTTTCTTGCGTTTAATACTTAGATATTAAGCAATGAACATATCACCTGTATTTTACTTAATAGAGAAACTTTAATGAATTTTAATACCCTTGGTTTAGGCCAAAACATTGCCAATGCCCTTATTGAAAAAGGCTACAATGAGCCTACGCCAATTCAAGCACAAGCCATACCTGCAATTTTAGACAATAAAGATGTCATGGCCGCGGCACAAACAGGCACAGGCAAAACAGCCGGCTTTGTACTCCCAATTTTAGAAAAATTAAGCCATCAACCCCGTCCTAAAGCGAATCAAGTAAACGCGTTAGTTTTGACCCCTACACGGGAATTGGCCGCTCAAATTGCGGATAACGTTAAGGCCTATAGCAAAAACTTAAACGTCAGACACACTGTTGTTTTTGGTGGCGTTAGTATTAATCCACAAATGATGGCATTACGTAAGGGTGTAGATATTTTAGTGGCGACACCTGGACGTTTATTAGATTTATATAATCAAAAAGCGGTGAAGTTCGATAATTTACAGATTTTGGTGCTTGATGAAGCTGACAGAATGCTCGATATGGGATTCATTCACGATATTAAACGTGTCATAAAATTGCTGCCACAAAAACGCCAAAACCTTTTATTCTCTGCTACCTTTTCTACCCAAATTCGCGAATTGGCTAAGAGCATTGTCAATAATCCAGTGCAAATTTCAGTGGCTCCGGCAAATAAAACGGCGGATAAAGTTGAACAATGTATCCACCCTGTTGATAAGAGCAAAAAGTCTGCTTTACTGTCTCACATTATTAAACATCAAAATATGGATCAAGTATTGGTGTTTAGTAGGACTAAACACGGCGCTAATCGCTTAGCTAAGCAATTAACTGCTAAAGGCATCATATCATCAGCGATACATGGCAATAAGAGTCAGGGCGCTCGTACGAAAGCGTTAGCGGAGTTTAAATCGTCAACCATCCAAGTACTTGTCGCTACCGATATAGCAGCTAGAGGTTTAGACATTCACCAACTACCCTTCGTAATTAACTATGATTTACCCCACGTAGCAGAAGATTATGTGCACAGAATAGGACGCACAGGACGCGCCGGTGCCACTGGGCATGCCATATCGCTAGTTACTGTAGAAGATGTGAAGTTATTAAAAGATATCGAACGTGTAATCGGCGAAAAAATTAATAGAGTTGAAGTCAAAGGCTTTGAGCCAACAGAGAAGTTAACGGAAACGTCTGCCAACCCTCAGCCTAAAAAAGCACCTAGACCTAAAAAACCTCGTAAGCCAAGACCAGCAAGGCAAGCTAGACCCAAAGCAGATTAATTGGGGCGATGGAATTGCGTTAGCATCCGATCTAAGTGATTGGCAAAGTTTTGTCGGTCTGTTTGATTTAGCGCCGGAGGCCCGCCAGTGTTAACACCGCTGGCGCGCATGGTGTCCATAAAGTCACGAATATTTAGTCGGGAACGCACATTTTCCTTGTCCATCAACTCACCTCGAGGACTCAAAGCGTTACACCCTTTTTCAATCACTTCTGCCGCTAAAGGAATATCGCTAGTAATAACTAGATCACCGGATTGACAGCGCGCAACAATCTCATCATCAGCCACATCAAAACCTGAAGATACTTGCACAGAAGTGATGTTTTTACTTGCTGGTACACGAATAAATTGATTCGCAACCAACGTCATTTCAACGCCAGTTCGTTGCGCTGCTTTAAATAAAATGTCTTTGATAACATTCGGACAGGCATCAGCGTCAACCCAAATTTTCAAATTATCATGCTCCTACAAAATGTTGAAATACAAACTCAGCAAATTATTAGCCGTTTACCACACTAAATCATCAGGGATCTCATAGTCTGCATACCATTCGTCTTCTTCAGCGGTACTGGTAGATTTAGCTTCGGCTTGCTCTGCAGCATCCGCACGATAAACTACCGCGTCTTTGTCACGCAAGGCTATTTTATCTGCAACTGGCATAGGTACAATTTCGTATGCACCATCGAGCACCACTATCGCTAGCTTACCTTGGCTAATTCGATTACGGGTCTGTTGATTCACATACAGACGTTTGATCAAATTATCATGGCTAAAATTACACGGAATATCACCGTTGTCTTTGGGTTGCTTATTCAGCTCTACAAGCTGTTTAATCTGCGCCAATACCGCCTTAGATTCGGCTAAAGCTTTCGCTTCTTGGTTCAGTTTTCGGTCTTTTTCTTGCTTTTCACGAAGCGCTTTTTGAGCCGCAATTTGCGACTCATTTTTATTCACAACTTTATGTTTTTGTTGCTGTTTAACTTGCTTGTGTTTTTCTTTTTTAGCTTGCTTAACTTTGTTTTTATCGGTTAAACCGGCTTTCAATAATTGTTCTTGTAATGACAGTGCCATAATAAAATACTCTTTGAATATTCTAGAAATAAAAACGGCAGTTTTCACTGCCGCTAAAGGTAAATTGTAAACAAGGCTATTTGCCTTTTTTACGCTTATCTTCGACAACCCATTTACCATCTTGATACCAAGCTGACCAACCAGTTGCTTTGCCTTCTGCATTTTCAGACGTTACATATTGTTGTTTAGTTTTACGACTAAATCGAACCATTGTTGGATTGCCATCAGGATCTTTTGCAGGTGCATCAGCCAAATAATAAAACTTGGGTGAAATGCGATCCCTAAACCTGGCTAACTCATGCACCATCGGCGCTCTTGTTTCACGAGATTTGGGGAAATTATGGGCTGCCATAAAAATACCCGCAGCACCATCACGAAGCACAAAATGCGCGTCCGATTTTTCACATTCCAATTCAGGCAAATCAACCGGATCTTCTTTAGGTGGAGCAGCTTCACCATTTCTTAGTAATTTACGGGTGTTTTTACACTCTTCGTTTGTACAACCGAAATATTTACCAAAACGACCATTTTTAAGTTCCATGTTCGAACCACACTTATCACATTCGATAATAGGTCCATCATATCCCTTAATTTTAAAGGTCCCTTTTTCAACATAAGTACCCGGACAGGTCGGTGCATTACCACAAACGTGTAACTTGCGGGTCTCGTCAACCAAATAACTATCCATAGCTGTACCGCAAATATCACATCGACGCTTAGATCTTAATACTTCTGTTTCCAGTTCATCTTCATCATCCACTTTAATGACTTCGTCACCTGGGGTCAGATTTTTAGTACCAGTGCAGCGCTCTTTTGGTGGTAAGTTATATCCTGAACACCCAAGGAACACCCCTGTTGATGCAGTTCTTACATTCATAGGGCGACCGCAAAGATGGCATTCAACATCGGTTTCAATAGCTTGATTAAGGCGCATACCACCTTCTTCAGGCGGTAATTCAGCTTTCAGCAAACGTTGATAGAAGTCTTCATAAAATTCATTTAAGACATCTTTCCAGTCACGAATTCCATTGGCAACATCATCGAGTTGTTGCTCCATGTTGGCAGTGAAATCAAAACTGATTAAATCAGAGAAATTATCCACTAAACGGTCGTTAACGATCTCTCCCATTTTTTCTGCATAGAAACGTTTGTTGTCTAGTTTAACGTAACCACGGTCTTGAATAGTGGAGATAATACTGGCGTAAGTTGATGGACGACCAATTCCTCGTTTTTCCAATTCTTTAACCAATGACGCTTCATTAAACCGTGCAATTGGTTTGGTAAAATGTTGTTTAGGATCCAATGCTTTAAGATCAAGTTTCTGACCTTCTTTTACATCGGGTAAATTAAGATCGTTATCGCCTTTACCTTTAACTTGAGTTTGAACCCGCGTCCAACCATCAAATTTCAATACCCGACCTTTGGCAACTAATTCGTACTCACCGGCCTTCACCTTGATAGTACTAGCATCGTATTTCGCCGGCACCATTTGACATGCCACAAATTGACGCCAAATTAATTCGTACAATCGTTGAGCATCACGCTCTACTTCAGTTAATGACTCAGATTTCACAATCACATTGGAAGGACGTATCGCTTCGTGAGCCTCTTGCGCACCTTCTTTACTGCCATATGAAATAGGGTTATTGGGTAGATAGTTAGCACCAAATGATTCTTCAATATAACCGCGACAAGCATCCACTGCGTCTTTACTTAAATTGGTCGAATCTGTACGCATATAGGTAATATGCCCAGCTTCATACAGACGCTGTGCCATCATCATGGTTTTCTTAACACCAAAGCCTAAACGAGTACTTGCTGCTTGTTGCAAAGTAGAGGTAATAAAGGGAGCAGACGGTTTACTTTGAGTTGGCTTTGATTCGCGGCTAATGACTTCATAGGAAGCATTTTTTAATGCCTCTAAAGCGGTGTCAGCTTGCGATTTATTGATCGGTTTAAAAGCGCTACCTAAGTGTTTAGACACTAACATACGCAAATCGGTTTGCTTGGCATTTAAGTCAGCATGAATATCCCAAAACTCTTCTGGAACAAAGGCTTTAATCTCGCGCTCACGTTCAACCACTAATCGCACAGCAACAGACTGAACGCGGCCAGCAGAAAGTCCACGAGCCACTTTTTTCCACAGCAGTGGTGACACCATGAAACCCACAACACGGTCTAGGAAACGACGTGCTTGTTGCGCATTTACTCGTGCAATATTGAGTTGGCCAGGATCGGCAAAAGCCTCTTGAATGGCGTTTTTAGTAATTTCGTTAAAAACCACTCGTTGATAGGTTTTTCCTTCACTACCTAGCAACTCCTGCAGGTGCCATGCAATGGCTTCCCCTTCTCTATCCAAATCCGTTGCGAGATAAATGGTGTCTGCATCTTTAGCCAGCTTTTTTAATTCATTTACTACTTTTTCTTTGCCCGCGAGAATATCGTAATGGGCTTTCCAATCGTGTTTTGGATCAATTCCCATTCGATCAACCAGCTTTTGGTATTCGAATTCGCGAAGGTAAGTTTCGCGTTTTTTCTCGCTCCACTCTTTTAGCTCTTTAGCTGGTTTTTTAGCCGGAGCTTGACCTAATGCCTTTGTTGGTAAATCTCTAACGTGTCCAACACTAGATTTAACAATAAAATTTTTGCCGAGATATTTATTTATTGTTTTCGCCTTAGCTGGCGACTCGACAATAACCAATGATTTTGCCATAAATTATTCATTAACCTTTGTTTTATATGGGTTTTACGCCATTTTTAGGGAGTTTCGTTAAACTTCCTGTCGCATTTTGCTTTTTTAACATATATCGGCAAAGTGAATAGAAAACAAGTTCTTCTTAATACTTATCTACTTTTTGAACTTTTAGCTGCACCAAATATGCTCAGAATTTATACAGGCGCATTGGCAAGTACATTAAAAGACGTATAATCCCCACCAATAGTAAACAGAGCAAGCCCATTTCGCCTAGTTTTTTATAAATTTATTAACGAAGACGAACGAATAGTGGGCAAGCTTGAGTGCATTTTTATTGCAATGAGGTGAGCGAGTGAAACAAGTTGAAGTCAATTTTGATGGTTTAGTGGGTCCAACCCACAATTATGCAGGTCTTTCGATTGGTAATGTTGCATCCCTAAGTAATGCAAAAGCGTTTAGTAGTCCTAAACAAGCAGCATTACAAGGATTACAAAAAATGAAAGCCTTGCATGATATGGGTATGGTGCAAGGAATATTAGCCCCACAAGCAAGACCTGATATTGATACTCTCAGACGTCTAGGCTTTACAGGCAACGATTCAAGTGTGCTTGAGCAAGCCTCAAAACGTGCTCCTGAGGTTTTCAGGGCTTGTTGCTCCGCTAGTAGCATGTGGACCGCCAATGCCGCTACCGTGTCTCCTAGTGCCGATACGAGTGATGGCAAAATTCACTTTACCCCAGCAAATTTGACCAACAAGTTTCATCGCTCTTTGGAACCTGAAGTCACTGGCAGAATATTGCAAGCAACCTTTTCCAATGACAAATACTTCCAGCATCACACCCACTTGCCAGACAATGAACACTTTGGCGATGAAGGCGCAGCCAACCACACCCGGCTTTGCACCGATTATGGTCATGCTGGTGTTGAGATGTTCGTATACGGTCGGTATGCATTTGACAGCAGCAAGCCTGCACCTAAGAAATTTCCAGCTAGACAAACCTTAGAGGCCAGTCAAGCGGTAGCCCGTTTGCATGGTTTGAGTGATGACACTACCGTGTTTGTACAACAAAACCCTGACCTGATTGATCAAGGTGTATTTCACAATGATGTGATTTCAGTGGGTAATCAAAATGTACTGTTTTATCATCAACAGGCGTTTCTTGACACGCAAAATGTGTTAGATGAAATTCAACGCAAATTTGGTGACCAAAAATTGCATTTCATCCAAGTGGATACCAAAACGGTCCCCGTTCAAGATGCCATAAAAACCTATTTATTTAACACCCAAATCATTACTCTGGCAAACGCTGAAATGGCCATCATCGCCCCTACTGAGTGTCAAGAAAATTCCACGGTTGCTAATTATTTAGAGGAGTTGATAACCCTAAATACGCCGATTAAAAAAGTGCACTATTTTGACGTAAAACAAAGTATGCGAAATGGCGGTGGTCCCGCTTGTTTAAGACTAAGAGTAGCAATGACGGGTTCTGAGCTAGAAGCAGTTAATCAACACACTTTGATGTCAGACGCAGTTTTTGCACGTCTAAACAAATGGGTTAATAAACACTACCGCGATCAATTAAGTGTTGACGATTTGCGCGACGCGGCTTTACTCGATGAAACCCGCAGTGCTTTAGATGAATTGACCCAAATTTTAAACTTAGGATCGATTTATCCGTTTCAACGACAGTAAATAACCACAATTGAGACATAAAAAAACCTCGTAATTACGAGGTTTTTTTTATGCTTCAGAGGTTAAAGAGCGTCATCACATGAAGAACCGGTTCCAAACGGACTGCTAGGCGGTGGTGAAGCTTCATCATCCAAATCGTCAGCGGCAACTGATAAAGTGAAATATTGACTTTCAATAGCTTCACTGCCAGAAGATTGGCCAAATACTGCGACTTCAACATCTGCCCAACCGCCATAAGCCCTTGGGTAACGAACTTCTAATTTTGCTTGACCGTTTGAATCAGTTTCATTGTTACCATCGGTAAAACCAATAGTCCCAACAATACCTGGAGTTAATTCTTCATCTCCATTGGTATCTTCACCACTGTCAAGAATCCCATTGCCATTGATATCTTCGTTGGCGCAAGTTGCAGTTACATTCATCACCCACACATCAGTAGCGTAAACCCAAAACCCTTTTCGATAAACGCCATCTTCTGTGAATTTAACCGGTGTTAAAGATGCGGTTAAAGAAACATTTTCCACGGCTCTACCAACAGAGTCACTGACAAACACAGAAAACTCTTTTAAATAACTTGAATCATCTGGCGATACCAATAAGTTCCCTGTTCCTAATGAAATATCAAAGGCTCTATCACCCACAGTTAGGGTGGTAAAATCAGTCACAGATTCATCATCAGCAACGTCTGCATAAACAATGACTGCATCTTCACTGCTCACCGCATTAGAAGTATAAACAGTGGAAGCGATTCCGTTACTGTCGGTTGTTGCCGAGTTTGGCGACACAAAACCACCACTGACATCGTCCACTCTGAAGTTTATGACCTTGCCTTTAACAAGATTTCCGGTGATATCACGTACGACAGCGGTAATGGTGGATGTTTGTCCATCTGGTCCGATTAAATCAGGTGAAGCATCAACAATGATAGTCGCCGGCTCAGTAGCAATAAATTCAAATTGCGTTCTGGCACTCACGGTATCCTCGTTTCCATCAGTCCCTAGCGCCGTAATAGAAGCTAATCCAGCATTGCTTGAATGTATCTCAAAAGAAGCAACCCCGTTGCTATCGGTTATCGCTGAGGAAGAAACAAATTCTCCACGCGAAGAACTCAAAGTGACTTCACCACCAACATATGCAATATTGTCTTTTAACCAAGTAACTTCCAACGTTGAGTTGGTATTAAGTGGAACATCTTCGGTTGGCACTGTGGTGAAGCTAAAGCTATCTTCTTGCACAGTAAAGGTTAAACTTCCTTCGGCATTTAACGCACTGGCGGTAATTTCATTTTCACCAGAAGTGGTGGCCACATATTGAATACTTACTTGCCCTTCTGTGTCAGTTGTTGCTGAGGTTGCGATATCCCCTTGTGACGCACTTAGTTGAACACTTTGATTCGCCACCCCGTTGCCATCGGAATCAGCCACTTTAATAGTGACATCTATGGTATCGCCTAGCACCACTGAAATAGGGCCGTCTACATTCACTTCGGTGCCGACAACCTCAATATCGACTGTTTGATTAAAGGTACCCGAAGAAACAGTTGCGGTAATCGTTCTGTTTTCTGGATTATTGCGGCTAGTCAGCGTTGCTCTGGCGGTGCCATCTTCTGTTGAGGTGCCTTGTACAATTTGCAATTCCGCACCATTGTTAGCAGAAAAAGAAACATCTACACCGGATAACAAAATATTTTGTGCATTTTTCACTACGGCAATTAGTTCTATTTCATCAGAACCACTGGATGCCAGTTGAATTGAGCTAGCGTATAACTCAAGAGAAGCCGGTGTCACACCTGATTGCGAAGTACCAGAAGAACTAAAGCCCACTTGCCCTTCTGTCCCGTCTGAAAGCGCGCCAGTAACCAAACCATCACCAGAGCTTGCACCAACCAGCAAACCTATAGTGGCAACACCGTCAGCATTGGTCAACGCAGTGCCCGTATCGTTATCAAAGGTCGCTAGGCCGTCTTGGCTAAAGGTGAATGTCACTAATTGATCTTCTACACTACCACCGGAACTAGTTACTGTCGCAGTCACTATTAATGGTGAAGTGGAAGTCAGTTCGTTCACTGTATTTCCATTTTGATCAGCAATAGTTAATGTAACATCGTAAGTTACTGTAGTGTCGGTTCCGCCAGTGCTTGTACCAGAAGAATCACGCTCTACTGAGCCTCCTCCGCCACATGCTGACAGAGTAAAAATCAATAGAGCTGCGAACAACATCTTCAAACGTGAAGTCATGCAATTTTTCCCACAAATAATGTTTTTCAATTCAAGTACCTGTTCTAAGTCATTTTATAGTTTTGCTGAAGACCTAAACTTGCTACGCTATCCAAAAATCAATAATAACTTTAGGACAAAAAATGCAGCAATCTCCAAAAAAACTTGGTCTCACCGCTAAAATCTTTATCGGCATGATTGCCGGGATAATTACCGGTGTTATTTTAAAATGGTCATTTGATGATAGCGGAGATTTAGCATTTAGTGTATTCGGGTTAACAGTTTCTACGTATGACGTTTTAGTCAATGGTATATTTAATGTAGTTGGCCAGATTTTTATTAACAGTTTAAAAATGCTAATCGTCCCCTTAGTCTTTGTATCTTTAGTCTGTGGGGTTTCTAACTTATCTGAACCAAGCAAGTTAGGACGTCTGGGCGGTAAATCTATTTTGCTGTACATCGGCACCACAGCAGTTGCTATTACCATCGCGATGGTTGCAGCGCTCATTGTACAACCCGGTGCAGGTGTGCCTATTCCTACTGATGCGGTATTCGCAGCAAAAGAGCCGCCCTCTTTGGCTATGGTGATTATCGATATCTTCCCATCGAATCCTTTTCAAGCATTTACTGAAGGGAAAATGTTGCAAGTCATAACCTTTGCGGTTTTATTTGGCTTAGCTATGGCCATGGTAGGCGATGCTGGTAAACGAGTAGCAGCATTATTTGAAGATTTAAATGCTGTAATTATGAAGCTAGTTACCATATTGATGAACTTAGCCCCCTATGGTGTGTTTGCGCTTTTGGCAAAACTATTCACAACCATCGATGAAGGACGAATTGCTTCTTTGGCCATCTACTTTGTATTGGTATTTGCAGTATTGATATTTCATAGTCTGGTTAACTATTCAATTATTCTTAAACTGTTGACCGGACTGAATCCCAAGTTCTTATTCTTAAAAATGCGTGAAGCCATATTATTTGCTTTCAGTACTGCAAGCAGCAGCGCAACTTTGCCCGTTACCATGGAAACAGCAACTAAAAAATTAGGGGTGAGTAAATCAGTTGCATCTTTTGTAGTTCCGTTAGGTTCAACTATCAACATGGATGGGACCGCAATCATGCAAGGGGTAGCAACCGTATTCATTGCACAGGTTTATGGTATCGACCTTTCAACTGCTGATATGTTAATGGTGGTATTAACCGCTACGCTAGCCTCCGTTGGCACAGCTGGCGTGCCTGGTGTTGGCACATTAATGTTATCTATGGTGCTAGTACAAGTTGGCTTACCTGTTGAAGGCGTAGCCTTGATACTCGGTGTAGACCGCTTGTTGGACATGACGAGAACGGCAGTCAACATCACTGGAGATTGTATGGTTTCTTGTGTTGTCGCGAAGAGCGAAAATGAACTAGACGAAGCTATGTATTACGATATGGATGCAGGTGTAGATTTTGAAAATGTGGACCTCCATGATTTTAAATCCACCGCACCAGAGTCGAAGGATTAATATTCCAGATGAAAAAACACTAAGCAGCAATGTATTCTACTTGAATAACTGCTTAGTGTTGCCCTAGTGCCTCTGCAGGATTTATTTTAGTTGCTTTGAAGGCCGGATAAATAGTTGCCAACAAACTCAAACAAATAGCGATTAACGCGGTAAAAAAGACTTCACTCCAGCGCAACTGTGAAGGTAAAAAATCGATAAAATAAACATCCCCTGAAAGAAATTTAACGCCACTGACGTTTTCAATAAAAATCGCTATCGGGGTTAAGTATTCTGCCAATAACACGCCACATATCACCCCAACCAAAGTTCCAATGATACCGTTTACCGCACCTTGCAATACAAAAACTTGAATAATTAATTTATCCCTTGCGCCCATCGTTTTGAGCATAGCTATCTCCGCTCGCTTTTCACTAACAGCCATAACCAAGGTTGAAATAATATTAAAGCATGCGACACCAATGACTAAAGTGAGCGCCACATAGACGACCGCTCTAACCAATTGAATATCTTGATACAAATGTCCTTGAGTTCGCATCCAATCAGACATAAACACGTGCTGTGTGAATGAAAAACCAAACTCCCGTATGGCACTATTGGCGATGAAAGGATCATCGAAACGAAAACGTAATCCTTGCGCCCCAGTAACAGTGCCGAGAGTATCTGCCGCTAACTTTATGTGCATAAAACCTATTTGGGAGTCTAACTCGCCACCAATGGCAATTTCTCCAGCCACATTCAACCACACTGTTTTCGGAGCTGAAAACGACAAGTCATCGGAAATTTGCGGTAGCACCAATTGCACTTTGTCACCCACATTCACTGCAAGTTGTTGCATAATTGAGCGCCCTAATAACACACTGTTAGGGTCGGCTTTAAAATTTGCCCAATGATTTTTGCCCACTTGCTGTACTAGTCTGTTGTTTTGCGCGTAATGCAAATCAATCCCTACCAACTCAGGCACCGCTTTCATTTTATTGCCTTTTTGCAATAAGCCTGAGGCCTTAATATAAGGTTCAATCGAGGTTATTCTTGGATCGGAAGACAAGCGGTTGAGTTGTTCTTGCCATTTTTCCAGACCAGTGCCTTCATATGCATATATCTCACCGTGAGGGATATAGCTTAAAAGTTGATTTTTCAGCTCTCGTTCAAAGCCATTCATCACCGATAGCAACAATATCAGCACCATACACCCTAAAGCGATACCCAAGGTAGATGATGCGGAAATGAATGAAATAAAACCATTTTGGCGTTTACCTGAACGGAATCGCCAAGCTAATTGTGCCACTAAACTCATACAGCAGCGCCCTGCTCTACGAGTTTTCCATCAGTAATATTGAGGGTCCTATCTAATTTAGAGGCCAACTCGGTATCATGGGTTACCACTATAAAGCTGGTCGCTATTTGCTCGCGCAATTCGTTTAGTAAATGATAGATACTTTGCCCTGTTTTGTGATCCAAATTACCTGTAGGCTCATCCGCTAAAACGAGATCTGGCTGAGTTACAAGCGCCCGCGCAATGGCAGAACGCTGTCGTTCTCCGCCAGACATTTGTGACGGTTTATGGTCTAGTCTGTGGCCTAACCCTACCCGTTTTAGAATATCTTCTGCCTTGTGCTTAGCTAGGTCACTCTTGGTTTTACCAATTAATAGCGGCATAGCCACATTTTCTAGTGCTGTAAATTCGGGGAGTAAATGGTGAAATTGATATACAAAGCCTAAGCATTTATTGCGAAAATCAGCTTGCTGTTTTTCATTAAATTTAAAGATGTCTTGCCCTTTAAACAAAACGTTACCTGAAGATGGCGTATCCAAGGCACCCAAAATATGCAATAAGGTGCTCTTCCCCGACCCTGAGCTGCCAAGTATGGCTACTTGCTCTGCTTTACCCACCTGAAAATTAACCTTATCTAAGACTTGCACTGAAGAGTCATTTTCTTGATAGGTCTTACTGACATTTTTACAGATTAACAACTGTGACATATTCTCTACTTTATTTTTGTTCTTGCTGTTGGTTAAACAATTCCCGTTCACGCCGTTTCCACATGAGCCTTGCAACTTTTTTCATACTAACGTGCTTATCTTTCTCATCGACAATTTCGAAACCTAAAAGACTCTCAAGCAAATCTTCTAAGGTCAAAATACCATCCATACCACCATACTCATCAACCACTAATAGTATGTGCGAACGTGATTGCAGGAAATGTGGGAAGGTTTCCGCAAGATTTGTGCTACTCAGCAGAGCAACCATGTCTTTGCGATATTCTGAAAGCAATTTAGACCCATTGCCCCGCGCTTGCGCTAATATCAAATCTGATTTGAGCACGAAGCCACTGATTTTTTCAGGCTCTTCGTCTTCATACACAGGAATTCTCGAATACACTTCAGTTGCATGTTTATGATAGAAGGTTTCAACAGTCATATTTTCAGACACTTTAAATACCACAGTCCTGTGGGTCATCGCATCCCGGACTTTTAAGTCATCTAAACTCAGTAAACTCTGCAGTATATTGGCTTCTTGGTGATCCAATAGTCCTTCGTGTTTAGATAATTCGGTCATTGCGTGGAGTTCTCCACGACTCAGTCCTTTCAAAGGACTTTCTTCGGTGAAGCGACTGGTTAACGCATTCGCCATTTTTACAAAGGGGTACAAAATCCAAACCAGATATTTCAGAAAATAAGCTGTAATTGGCGCAAGTTGACGCCAATAAGTCGCTCCTAAAGTCTTAGGAATGATTTCTGAGAACACTAATATCAACAAGGTTAATATTGCCGACGCCGCACCTAGGTACGCATCGCCAAAAACCACTGCGGCTTGGGCTCCGGCTCCAGCGGCCCCCATAGTATGGGCAATGGTATTGAGAGTTAATATCGCCGCTAGCGGTTTATTAATATCGGCGGTTAAATCATGTAAAATCTTCCCTGATTTTTCGCCTTTATTCATGGATACAGATATGTATGCTGAAGAGATACTTAAAATCACCGCTTCAGCTACCGAGCATAAAAAGGAAAATCCCAGTGCAACAACTACGTATATTATTAGTAGCACCATAAAAATTAACTATCGCCCTCTTTTTTCGGTTTATGTTGCTCAAACCACCACAAAATGTATTCTACCTTAGCCATCAAATTACTCGGTTTACGGTAAATACTATGGGAGGCATTTGGAATTCGAACCATCGCACTTTCCACACCTTGAATTTTTAGTGCCTGATAAAACTGCTCTGATTCAGATATGGGGGTTCTATG
The DNA here is from genome assembly GCF_040370605.1 of Aliiglaciecola sp. NS0011-25. Lineage (NCBI taxonomy): Bacteria > Pseudomonadati > Pseudomonadota > Gammaproteobacteria > Alteromonadales > Alteromonadaceae > Aliiglaciecola > Aliiglaciecola sp. NS0011-25. The sequence continues at coordinate 144,601 of NZ_BAABWR010000002.1, read as the reverse complement.
ATCCGACTCGCCAGTTAATAACATAGTTGGTGTAGTCACATTGCCAACATAACTGATAGGTGAATATTTCATGTATTCGTTTAGATTATCCCAAGGTTTTCCACTAAACCAATATTGATAAAAGAATGGATAGAAATCAGCAGTTAACACAAAGCTGTACCAATTAATCACGGGCTTAGCTACTACCGCGGCAGCAAAACGTTGAGTGTGTCCAATTGACCATGCTGTCAGAGTGCCACCACCAGAACCACCGGTAATAAATAGCTGCTCAGTATCGATAAAGCCTTTTTCAATCAGGCTATCAACTCCAGACATCAAATCATCGTAATCTTGACTCGGATAATTTTTATCTATGCTATGAGCAAATTCTTTTCCGTAACTAGAACTACCACGAGGATTGAGATACAAAACAACGTTTCCTGCCGCGGCAAACAATTGTATTTCCATTGAAAAATGCGGTCCATAAGCAGTCACAGGACCACCATGGATCTCCAAGATTAATGGGTATTTTATGCTCTTATCGAAACCAGGAGGATAAGCTATCCAACCTTGAATATCTTGATCATCTGCACTCGATTTAAACCAAATCTCTTCAATCTGGGCCAAGGTTTTATGGCCTAACGCATCATCATTGAGGTGGGTTAATTGCTTGGTTTGTTTATTATCTACAATGCCTACATCAGCAGGCCGCAAAGGATTGGAGTATGAAATCGCTACTTTGCCATTTTCACTAACTGCAAACTCTGCACCTGTGTAAGGTCGGCCATACGATTGGCCTCCTAATTTATCAGACAAAATGCTACGTTTATCTGCAGATTTTAGGGATTGCATGGCTAAAATTGTTTTGCCTTTGTCATCATATTGGATATACAGATTTCGACTTTTCTGATCCCAGGCGATAGCGTCTATACTGCGATCCAGTCCTTCTGATTGGAAAATAGTTTCACCATCTGAAAGTTGTTTAACATACACTTTAGCATTGTCATAATTTTTACGTTGGTCATCAAAACCAATATATGCAATGTATTTCCCATTCGGTGACACCTTAGGACTAGTGTCAGGACCATCACGATCAGTCACCTGCTTTATCGAACTATCGGTAATTGATAAAGCATAAATTTCACTATTTAGTGGCTCAAATTCGCGATTCTCTGAGCGATTGGCGGAAAAATATATGAATTGACTATCTTTACTCCAGCTTAAGTCACCACCATTATCAAACTCATCATTGGTTAACTGTCTGGGCGTACCACCGTCGGCGGATAAGATAAATAATTCGGTTGTCCCCGGAACGCTGTAGCCCCCACCATCAAATCGGTAATAAACATCATCAATATAAATGGCCTGCTCTGCCCATTTTGCCCCAGGTGGTTTACCAGAAAGGCTAACCGGTGATTTAGGTTTGCCATTTACGAACATACTAAAGGCGATGTATTTTCCGTCAGGAGACCAACTCAAACCGCTAGGAGAAGAAACCAAATTAGTCAGTTTTGCTGTTTTACCGCTTTCTAACCAAGTCACATAAATCTGAGGTTTACCAGTTTGAGTCGAGATATACGCGAGTTTACTGCCATCGGCCGATAAAACCGGGTTGAAATCTAACTGTTCGCCAGTAGTGACCGGAAGCATAACGCCAGTTTTAGTATCTACAGACCAAATATTGCCAAGCTTCCTGTCGCTTTGAATATCCATAAAATGACGGACAAAATATACTGTTTTGCCATCTTGGCTTATGCTTAAGTCTGCCGCATACTCAATATCAAATATATCCTGAGACTTGAGCACCTCTATCTCGGTTTTCGCATTAATTGTTGGAGAGATTAACCCACCAATCAACATAAAAGTGACTATAACTTTTTTCATTTTTATCCCTAACCTTTTTGGGCGAACAAATAGCTTATCGCATTTTCTAAAAAATGCCTTGTAAATACGACATTTAGCTTAAGAAATTTTAACGGTAATGAACGGTAATCAAGACGTTTCTATAGGATTTGCTTAATTATGTATTGATAAGATGAATTCCGACATCTACTCCAAAACGATCAATTTCCCTTCTAATAACGCAGCTTTGACTTGGTCATTAAATAACATTAACCAAGTTGGAGGCATGTTTTTACGCCAAAACCCAGCAGGTTCCGACTCCCCAGGTACTTTAATAATCGGCCAGTCAGTTAATTGATTAATTAAAGATATATCACCACTGAACCGACAAAATCCATTACGTAACAACGATATATATTTATCTTTGTTTAAATCAATAGGTTGGTTTACTTCAAAAGTATTGCCAGGTGCATAGCTAAAGTTATGGGCATTTAATACTTCATAAGCACCTAATTGTTGTAAGTCACCTAATTCACTAATAAGTGCTAGCTTTTGGTGCTGCTGTTTAATCGCCACATCGACACTGAAACTGGCATTTACGGTATCGACGTTCAAGCCCCGTATGATTAGATCGCTCAACCCGTTTTCAATATTAAATGGTAAAGAATTGTAATCGAAATCTAGCACTTTGTTGTATGACTGCTCGGCAATATGATGAATACTATGCAATAAACATAAAAAGTTTAAGCGTCTAGCATTTTGTCTATTTGAATCGTTAAAAGTTGCCCCAGATTCGATTAACACACAAGCAATTCCTTGGCTGCAAGCGAGATCACCAAAAGCCCGCGGTGAATAACTATCTTGATACTTTGCAACCTTTGCAAATAATTCATCGGACATATCTGAAAGCATCGCAGCGATTAATTTCATGGCATTACACCTATGTTCAGGGATACTTTCCTGAGCGTCGCCTGCGGGCGCGAGAAACGCCATTTCTACCGGCTTCAAAGTGTCCTCAATACGATAATATTTCGACTGATCGTGGAGGTTGAAAGCAAAAAGTGGCTTAATATTGTCGAACAATGATTTTAATACTTTACCTTCGGGGGTTTGTAACGCTGCAGCATCTCGGTTTATGTCGATGCCTTGTGCATTTTCTCTAGTTTGCTGCTGTGCACCATCTGGATTTAACATTGGCACTATATGCAAGGTAACTTTGTCTAGAATCTCGTTCAACCAAGGACGTATTTTGTTTTGCTGGAAAAACTGAATTAAATCCAACAAAGCCGCGGTTGCCGTTGGCTCATCACCATGCATTTGTGACCAAAATAAAATCGCTATGTTGCCTTTGCCAACAGTAACCATTTGTATGGGTTGACCTAAATATGAATGCCCCACAACTTGCTTGCTCATAAAATCAGTATCAACAAAAAAGGGGTCGGCAAGGTGTTCCAATACATCTTGGGGAAATACGTGGGGTTTGTCTAATTGAGCAATTCTGGCGCTGCTATAAAGCTGTTCTAATACGTTATTCTCGGGGAACATGCTTACTCCGAACTGTCGTTACTTGTTATGTCTATGTATAAATTAGAACGGTTGACTAGATAATTTAAATAACTTTAGTTGCTAATAAGCATATTCGCAATTAACTAAGTTACCGTCATCAGTAACTTAGTTACAGCCGCCTTTTTGTGCTTGTCTGGCATCAAAAGCCGCTAATTGTTCTGGCGTTGCTTTGGCTTGGTATTTTTCCTTCCACTGTGCGTAAGGAATACCGTATATTTTTTCACGGGCTTGTTCGTAATCGATCTCTATCCCTTTTTCTTGTGCTGCAGCCTTGTACCATTTGCCCAAACAATTACGGCAAAAGTCCGCCAAAATCATCAGATCGATGTTTTGTACATCTTTATTATCATCTAAATGTTTCAACAAACGTCTAAAAGTTGCCGCTTGTATTTCAATTTCTGTTTGTTTATCCATTATAAATCCTGCGATTGATAATCAATTTAGTAAAAATCAAAAAAGGAGCTTAGCGCTCCTTTTTTATGTCATATAAATTTGAAGATTAGTCTTCAGATGGTGCTTCAGCAGCTGGTTTTTCTAACAGCTCTTTGATGCTTAAGCGCACACGGTTCTGACGGTCAATTTCCATTACTTTCACATCGACCATTTGGCCTTCAGAAAGATAATCAGAAACTTTATTCACACGCTCGTGAGCGATTTGTGAAATATGTACAAGACCTTCTTTACCTGGTAACACTTCAACAAATGCACCGAAATCAACGATACGAGTCACTTTGCCGTGGTAAGTTTTGCCCGCTTCTACTTCAGCAGTTACTTGCTCAATTTTAGCAATCGCAATTTCTGCTTTAGCTAATTCAGTAGCAAATATCTTAATAGTACCGTCGTCTTCAATTTCAATATTAGTATCTGACTCTTCAGTGATCGCACGGATCATTGCGCCGCCTTTACCAATAACATCGCGGATTTTATCCTGGTCGATTTTAAGAGTATAGATACGCGGGGCGAATTCAGACATTTCATCGCGGTGACCACCAAGCGCTTCATCCATAACACCCAAGATATGTAAGCGAGCTTCTTTAGCTTGCTTAAGGGCTTTTTGCATGATTTCTTGGGTAATACCTTCGATTTTAATGTCCATTTGAAGTGCAGTAATACCATCAGTAGTACCAGCAACTTTAAAGTCCATATCACCTAGGTGATCTTCATCCCCTAGAATGTCAGATAAAACAACGAAGTTTTCGTCACTTTTCACTAAGCCCATAGCAATACCTGCTACAGAAGCTTTAATCGGAACACCCGCATCCATAAGTGCCAAAGATGTACCACATACTGAAGCCATAGAAGAAGAACCGTTTGATTCTGTAATTTCTGACACAACACGAACTACATATGGAAACTCTGCTTCAGACGGCATAACCGCTTGAATACCACGTTTTGCCAAACGACCATGACCAATTTCACGACGCTTAGGAGAACCAACAAAACCAGTTTCGCCTACACAGTATGGAGGGAAGTTATAATGCAACATGAAGCGACTGCTAGCCATGCCACCTAGTTCATCAATCATCTGTGCATCACGTTCTGTACCAAGGGTAGCAGCAACTAATGCTTGAGTTTCACCACGTGTGAAAAGAGCAGAACCATGAGTTCTAGGAAGAATGCCAGTGTTGACATGTAACGCTCTGATCATATCTGGTTCGCGACCATCAATACGCGGCTCACCAGCTAGTATACGAGAACGTACAACATCACTTTCAAGATCGTGCAGCATTTCCGACACTTCTTTCGGGTCTTGCTCAGGATCAGCTTCTAAAATAGCGGCTACCGCTTTTTCAGTGACAGCAACAACAGCGTCTTTACGCACCATTTTGTCTGAAATCTGATACGCTTCTGTCATGCCAGCTTCAGCTAATTCTTTGATTTTGCTCTTAAGTTCAGTGTTTTCTTCAACAGCTGACCATTCCCACTTAGGCGTCGCAACTTCTGCAGCAAATTCACGTACAGCATTCACTACAGCTTGGCTTTGCTCGTGTCCGTACATTACAGCACCAAGCATCACTTCTTCAGAAAGAATACTAGCTTCTGATTCAACCATAAGTACTGCACTTTCAGTACCAGCTACAACCAAATCTAATTCGCTTGTTTCAAGTTCTGAAGTTAGGGTATTTAGAATGTACTCACCTTCTTTGTAACCAACACGTGCAGCGCCAACAGGTCCGTTAAATGGAATGCCTGAAATCGCAAGAGCCGCAGAAGTACCAATTAGAGAGATGATATCGGTAGGAATTTCTGGATTAGCAGAAACAACGGTAATGATAATTTGAACTTCGTTCATGAAGCCGTCTGGAAATAGAGGACGGATTGGACGGTCGATCAAACGTGCAATAAGTGTCTCACTTTCAGAGGGACGACCTTCACGTTTAAAAAAGCCACCTGGTATTTTACCAGCAGCGTATGCTTTTTCTTGGTAGTTAACCGTTAATGGGAAGAAGTCTTGCCCAGCTTTGGCATCTTTTTTACCAACAACACTGACTAATACAGAAGTATCGTCCATGCTGGCCATAACCGCAGCGGTTGCTTGACGAGCAATTACACCCGTTTCTAGCGTTACAGTATGTTGTCCATACTGAAATGTTTTAGTAATAGGAGTCACTATTTATCCTTTTTAATATTTTCTTATATCGCTTTCAAATGCGGCGCATAGTATAGCTATATGAAGGGCAAATCGACAGTGAAATTTATATTTAATCTAGGTTAATTTACGTTTTTCGGCATTTTTACTGATTAACTTCGTTCAAATAACAATAAGCAGAGGATCACTAAGCAATAGTTGAGTGATATATTTTAAACCTTGGTCTAAAGTAATAAGTAAATCTAGGTCGAAACCGCAAATTAGTTTTTGCACTAATAGTTATTTAGATTACACTCTCAGTTAGTCATAAAAACGTAACAAAAATGTAATAATGTCATCAATCAAGCGAACAAAGTTATCATTTAAAATTCTGTTTGTACTTTGTATTAGTTTTAATGCAAATGCGAATAACACCAGCGGTGTGACTGGTCCAATAGTAAAACCCAACGATCAATCCTTCCAATTTCGTGCTGCTTACACACCAAGTGAAGATGGTGAAAGAGAACAAATGGTAGCAAGAATGAACGTTCAAAAATCGATTAGTGATTCTGTGCGATTACGCTTAGTTGGTCAGGTACGAGATACTACAGGAAGCTATGAACTTGACTCTATTTCAGCCGATTTGTTATGGCAATTTCAGCACAAAGAGGATGGAATATGGGACAGTGCCGTTCGATTTGATATAAAAACTCGCAAAGCCCATCGAAGTGAAGGCTTATCGTTCAAATGGACGAATAGGTGGTCATTTGCTCCTAAATGGGCTCTGACCCAAGTACTTTCGTTTAGTTGGGATATAGGTGGTGACAACCCTGCCACTGGAACCTATTTAGAATCGCGCACTGGCATAACCTTTAAAACCGACAAAAACCTCTCATTAGGGCTCAGTTCCTTCAATCAGCTAGGTAAAATTGGTGATTTTGGTAGTACAAATCAATATAGCCACCAAATTGGTCCCTCGATTTCTGGCAAGGTAGAAGGCATTTCATATTCAGTTAGTTATTTAGCCGGCGTTTCCAGTGCCGCCAGAGATAACGTTTTTAGAATATTTATCGGAAAATCCTTTTAATTAATCATCTGTCAATCACTGCAGATTTCAATTGGCAGGGTTATTAATTACCTTCTAACGGTTTTGAATGATTAATAACTAAATCGATTTTACTGGTAATACTTCCTTAACTATCATAAGTTTTCCAAATACTTAAATAAGTAGATCACCTCAACCTTACAGAGAAAAATAATGAAATTAGAGTCAATAGCATTACATGAAGGGTATAAATCAGAAGAAACCACTAAAGCCGCTGCGGTTCCAATATATCAGACCACCTCTTATACGTTTGATGATACACAACATGGCGCAGATTTATTTGACCTTAAAGTTGCAGGAAATATCTACACACGAATAATGAATCCAACAACTGACGTCCTTGAGAAGCGCGTCGCAGCAATGGAAGGTGGTATTGCTGCGGTCTGTGTATCTTCAGGTATGGCAGCCATTACCTACGCGATTCAATGCATCTGTGAAGCCGGCGACAACATTGTAAGCACAAGTCAATTGTATGGCGGTACTTATAATCTATTTGCCCACGCTTTGCCTCGTCAAGGTATCGAAACTCGCATGGTTTCATATGATGATTTTGATAACTTTGAAAAATCCATTGATGATAAAACTAAAGCGATTTTTTGTGAATCCATCGGCAACCCAGCAGGTAACGTGGTTGATATTAAACGCTTGGCAGAGATTGCCGACAAGCATGGTGTACCATTAATTGTTGATAATACAGTTGCCACCCCCTATTTATGCAGACCCTTTGAATTAGGCGCTCATATTGTTGTGCATTCACTCACCAAATACATTGGTGGACACGGAACGTCAGTAGGCGGAGTTATCGTTGATTCCGGTAAATTTGATTGGGTTAAAAACAAACAGCGTTTTGCAATCCTAAATGAACCTGATCCATCTTATCACGGTGTGGTGTATACCGAAGCCCTAGGTCCGGCAGCATACATAGGTCGTTGCCGTGTGGGTCCACTTAGAAATACCGGTGCAGCAATATCTCCTTTAAATTCATTTCAAATACTACAAGGATTAGAAACCCTTGGTTTACGGATGGATCGCCATTGTGAAAATGCAGAAAAGTTAGCGGCTTATTTACTCAAACACGATAAAGTCGAATGGGTGAACTATGCAGCCCTACCTGATAGTCCTTACCATGAGAACTGTAAAAATATCACTTCAGGCAAAGCATCTGGCGTCTTGAGTTTTGGCATCACTGGCGGCCTTGAAGCAGGCACCAAATTTATCGATGCATTAAACATGATCCTACGCCTAGTGAATATTGGAGATGCAAAATCATTGGCTTGCCATCCAGCATCAACGACCCATCGCCAGCTAAACGAAGAAGAACTGGCTGCTGCGGGCGTTAGCACTGATTTAGTCAGAATTTCGGTGGGTATTGAGCACATCGATGACATCATTGCCGATGTTAGCCAAGCTCTAGATAAAGTATAGAAGCCTGCAATTACTCTTAGATCCTTAAAGCGTTATTTTGGTTAAATTAAAATAGCGCTTTTTAATCCAAGCTAAAATGTTAAGTTTAGGCACAAAAAAAAGGCCACAGTAATTACTGTGGCCATTTTTATATTTGGTGCGGATGGAGAGACTCGAACTCTCACGGCCTAAGCCACAGCCCCCTCAAGGCTGCGTGTCTACCAATTCCACCACATCCGCGATGTTTAATTTAATCTAATACTTAGTTAGGGATCTCGTTTGATTCTTTATTATTTTCTTGGTTTGGAATATCAGAATCTACTGGCTGTTCAATTACCCCTAAGTTCTCAAATTCATCAACAGATTGGCTTTTATCAGCAGTTTGATTTCCTAAAATCAGACTAATCACGAAAAACAAAGTGGCTAGAATCGCTGTAGTTCTAGTCATAAAATTACCAGAGCCAGTAGAGCCAAAGACGGTATTTGAACCACCGCCACCAAAAGATGCGCCCATATCTGCACCTTTACCTTGTTGTATTAGGACCATACCTATCAACATCAAAGCAACTACTAAGTAAACAACTATCAAAATTTCGTAAAAATACGTCATGTTATGTCTCTAACCTTTTGCCGCTAAGCAAATATTTAAAAATTCCTGTGGTTCCAAACTGGCCCCACCTATCAACCCGCCATCAACATCGGGTTGTGAAAACAATTCATTGGCATTGGCCGCTTTAACACTGCCACCATACAAAATACGCAAACCACCGGCAACACCAGTGTCTAGCTTACTCAAATACTCACGAATAAATGCGTGCACTTCTTGAGCTTGAATAGGGCTTGCCGTTTTACCAGTGCCTATCGCCCAAACCGGTTCATAAGCAACAACAATATTGTCAAAGTTAGCAATTCCAATCACATCAATTACAGCATCTATCTGCCTTTGGATATGATTAAAAAACTCACCACTTTCACGCACAGCTTCTGGTTCACCTACACACAATACTGGAGTTAAACCATGTTCTAAAGCCACACTCACTTTTTTCGCAACTAGGGCATCACTTTCGCCATTATCAGTTCTTCGTTCAGAATGACCGACCAGCACAAAGTCACAATTTAGCGCTTTAAGCATTGAACCTGACACTTCACCAGTGTGCGCGCCAGAATTAAATTCGCTTAGATTCTGTCCACCAATTGTTCCGTCAAAGTGTTCAAAAGCGCTTAGAAACGGAAACGGAGGACATACCAAAACATCGACTTCCTGCAAACTGGCACCATTAAGAGTGTCCATCATCTGCTTGGCAAGTTCGATACTGCCATTCATTTTCCAGTTGCCTGCAACCATAGGGCGACGTTTGTTCTGCACTTTAATCTTCCTTAGCCCAGCGAAAAAGCGGGCGAGATATTAACTAACCCTAGTAAAATATACAAGTAGGCTAGCGTTAATTTATGATGCTAAATAGCTATTTGGTTAATTTACGCACTGCATCTGCAATAAATTCAGCCCAATTAGTCGAATCTTCTTGTTTTTCGGCCTCTACCATTACGCGAATAAGTGGTTCAGTACCACTTTTTCTTAACAACACTCGGCCGGTTTTACCCAAATTTGTTTCAGCTTCGATTACAGCTTCTTTAACTTTAGCGTTTTCTAACGGATTCTCGCCTTCCTCAAATCTAACATTCACCAATGTTTGAGGGTACATATCCATACCTGAGCATAATTCATGGAGACTCATTTGAGAACGCAACATTGCAGTAATAACTTGCAAACCGGCTAATATTCCGTCACCTGTAGAAGTAACATTTAAATTGAGTACATGCCCTGAGTTCTCACCACCAATTGCCCAACCACGTTCTTGCAACAATTCCATTACGTAGCGATCACCGACATTACTTCTTACAAAAGCTACACCTAGTTTGTTTAAGGCAATCTCTAACCCTAAATTACTCATTAAGGTGCCAACCACTCCTCCATTCAAACGTCCCGATTTTAATGAATCTCGGGCAATGATATAAATGAGTTGGTCGCCGTCAATAATGTTACCTTTGTGATCCACCATCATAATGCGGTCACCATCACCATCTAAGGCAAAACCTAAATCTGCGTTGTGTTCTAACACGCTTTCCTGAATCGCTTTCATTGAGGTTGCTCCCACCCCTTTATTGATGTTTAAACCATCGGGAGTAGTACCAATTTCAATAACTTCAGCGCCTAGCTCCTCCAGTACATTCGGAGCTATATGGTAGGTCGCACCATGGGCGCAATCGACCACTATTTTTAAACTTTTGAGATTCAGATCAGAGGGGAAGTTACCTTTACAAAACTCGATGTATCGACCTGCAGCATCTTCGATCCGATAAGCCTTACCTAATTTATCAGAGGCAACGCATACCATAGGTTTTTCCATTTCCTTTTCAATAGCTAGTTCTATTTCGTCATCTAATTTATAACCATTAGCGGAAAAAAATTTTATTCCGTTATCGTAAAATGGGTTGTGAGAAGCACTGATTACAATTCCCGCTTCAGAACGAAAAGTTTTGGTTAAATAGGCTATAGCTGGAGTTGGCATCGGACCGAGTAGCCCAATATTAATGCCCGCAGCGGATAAACCAGCTTCCAAACAAGACTCAAGCATATATCCAGATATCCGTGTATCTTTACCGATCAGTACTTTGTTTGTACCTTGGCCTGCTAGCACCTTTCCAGCCGCCCAACCTAGCTTCATTACAAACTCAGGATTGATCACACTTTCGCCAACTTTGCCGCGAATACCATCTGTACCAAAATATTTTCTTGAGCCCATTACATTAATCCTTATACGCACTCAACGCTAATACTACTTTTACAGCATCAACTGTTTGTTTGACATCGTGCACTCGCAAAATCGATGCACCTTTAGTTAACGCTATTGTCGCAGCTGCTATACTGCCAGCTAATCTTTCGTCAACTTCTCTATCGAGTAGATTTCCAATCATCGACTTACGTGAAACGCCAATCAACATTGGTAAATCCAATTCTTTCATTTCTTCAAGTCTATCAAGTATTTGATAATTATGCGGTAATGTTTTACCAAAACCAAATCCAGGATCAATCATTAATAACGATTTTGGAATTCCTGCTCGCAAGCACTGTTCTATTTTTGATTGTAAAAATGCTATAACGTCGTTAACCACATCATCATAAGTTGGTGCCTGTTGCATATTTTTAGGTTGGCCTTGCATATGCATTAAACAGATTGCGGCACCCGTTTTAGCGGCGGCTTTTATTGCCCCTTCTTCGGATAATGCGCGGATATCGTTGATCAGCCCTGCCCCAGCATCAACGGCATGCTTCATAACTTGAGGTTTACTGGTGTCAATCGAAACTACGACATCAAAATTAGCATGGATAGCCTCAATCACTGGAATGGTGCGATCAAGTTCTTGTTGAACACTGACATCTTGAGCACCGGGTCGAGTCGATTCTCCTCCAACATCTATAAAATCAGCGCCTGCTGAGATCATTATTTCTGCTTGAGTTAGCGCATTGTCAAGACCCACATATTTACCGCCATCGGAAAATGAATCTGGAGTAACGTTCAAAATCCCCATCACTCGAGGAATAGTTAAATCAATGTGTTTATCTTTAAACTGCATAACGTAATTTACACACTACAAAAATGGGATAGTAAATACAAAAAAGGTCGAGTCAGCACTTGTCTGAGTCGACCTAATTTTAATAAGTAACGATTTAACTAGTTATATCGCCTGGCTTACCAACGGTTGGAGGAGGAGTACTTTTATCCTCATCCACGCTAACTGTAGCACCACCAGTGGGTTTGTCATCGGAACCTGGGTCACGACTATCCCAATCAGCAGGTGGTCTTACAGGACGACGAGCCATTAAGTCATCAATTTGCTTAGCATCGATGGTTTCATATTTCATCAAAGCATCTTTCATAGCATGCAAAATATCCATATTTTCGTTCAAGATATTCTCTGCACGTTCATAATTACGATCGATGATTGATTTGATTTCAGCGTCAATCGCACGAGCTGTATCATCGGACATATGCTTAGCTTTAGACATGCTACGTCCAAGGAACACTTCGCCTTCTTCTTCAGAATAAAGCATTGGTCCCATCTTGTTAGATAGTCCCCACTGGGTCACCATCTTACGGGCAATATCAGTGGCTCGCTCAATATCATTTGAAGCACCAGTAGTGACACCTTCTTCTCCAAGGGTCAGTGCTTCGGCAATACGACCACCAAATAAACTAGAAATCATACTTTCTAAATGCTGCTTACTGTGACTGTATTTATCTTGTTCAGGTAAATACATTGTCACACCTAAAGCCCGACCACGGGGAATAATAGAGACCTTATAAACCGGGTCGTGTTCTGGAACCACGCGACCAACAATCGCATGACCAGCCTCATGATAAGCAGTATTGGTTTTTTCTTCTTCAGACATCACCATAGATTTACGCTCAGCGCCCATCATGATTTTATCTTTCGCCTTATCGAACTCTTCCATGGACACAACACGTTTATCAGAACGTGCCGCAAACAATGCAGCTTCATTAACGAGGTTAGCTAAATCAGCCCCTGAGAAACCAGGTGTGCCTCTTGCAATAAGTGAGGCTTCAACATTGTCACCAATAGGAACTTTACGCATATGTACTTTAAGAATCTGTTCACGTCCGCGAATGTCTGGTAATCCAACCACTACTTGACGGTCAAAACGACCTGGGCGCAACAACGCAGGGTCAAGTACATCTGGGCGGTTAGTTGCCGCGATGACGATAATTCCTTCGTGACCTTCAAATCCATCCATTTCAACCAACATTTGGTTCAATGTTTGTTCACGTTCATCGTGACCACCGCCTAAGCCGGCACCACGTTGGCGACCAACAGCATCTATCTCATCAATAAAGATTATGCACGGTGCTGATTTTTTAGCCTGTTCAAACATGTCACGTACCCGAGAAGCACCAACACCAACAAACATTTCAACAAAATCTGAACCTGAAATAGTAAAGAACGGTACTTTAGCTTCACCTGCAATGGCCTTAGCTAGTAGTGTCTTACCGGTTCCAGGAGGGCCAACCATCAACACACCTTTAGGTATTTTACCGCCCAATTTCTGGAATTTAGTAGGGTCTCTTAAGAAATCGACTAACTCAGATACATCCTCTTTTGCTTCATCACAACCAGCTACATCAGCGAAAGTTGTTTTGATTTGGTCTTCACCTAACAAGCGCGCTTTGCTTTTGCCAAAAGACATTGCTCCACGACCACCGCCGCCTTGCATCTGACGCATGAAGAATATCCACACACCTATTAGCAATAACATTGGGAACCAAGAAATAAAAATCTGAGATAGGAATGAAGGCGTTTCAGGCGGCTTGCCTTCAACTACAACACCATTGCTAATCAAATCGTTCATTAAATCAGGGTCTGTGTATGGAATATAAGTTGAAAACACGTCTCCGCTGGTTGTAGTACCAGTGATCTCGCCTGTTTGTCTGTCTATGGTTGCTTGTCGCACAGTTTTTTGATCTACATTACGTACAAACGTAGTGTAATCAATTTTCGCCTTGCCTGTTTCGCCTGGCGTAAAACTATTAAACACGGACATCAACACAACGGCGATGACCAACCATAGGATTAAATTTTTTGCCATATCGCTCAACGCTTTTAACCTCTAAAAGTAAAATTCTGTCTGTAGGCTCACGCTTAATTCGATTACTTAACAATCAATCAAGTCTTTGCCCGGTTAGCAGTACTTCAAGAGTACTACAGTTTATATCCTGCCGCTACCAGATAAACCTCGTTTGATTTTGCTTGTGCGTAAATCAGTTCACTGGTATTCACTACGCTAAATGCGTCTTTCAACTCACTATAAAACTCATCAAAACCTTCACCTTTATATGCTTTGACTATAAAAACACCGTTTGGTTTTAATATTTGCCTACATAAATCAAATGCAAGTTCCGATAAATAGGTATTACTTGCTTGCACCGCCGTAGCAGAGCCATTCCCGTTAGTTGTTAAATCAGATAACACTATATCTACGGGTTTACCGCCTATTTTGTTCAAAAGTGTATTAAGTACCGCTTCGTCACGAAAATCACCTTGGATGAAATCAACTTTTTCAATTGGTTTCATATCCAAAATATCACAGCTAAACACTTTACCTGAATCACCAACTAAACTTGCAACATATTGTGACCATCCTCCAGGCGCGGCACCTAGGTCGACAACTCTCATGCCTAATTTGATGAAATTAAACTTCTGTTGGATTTGCTCTAACTTAAAAACATCTTCGAAACAGTCTCCTTGATTTTGTTGCTTTTGAACACTTAGATCATCAAAATGCTCTTTTATCCATAATTTACTGCTTACTGAATACGTCTTTTTTGCCATGCATGTCGTTTCTTATTAGGTATAAAAGCAAGATGGCGTTAGAATAGCTATTTTCAACCGTAAATTATCAATAAAATTGTAAGAAATAATCTAAATGAAGTTATCTAATAAACAGAAACAATATTTAAAAGGCTTGGCCCATCCTTTAAAACCCATAGTACAATTGGGTAATAATGGCCTTACCGAAGGCGTATTAGCTGAAATCGAAAATGCCTTAAGCTTCCATGAACTCATTAAAGTTAAAGTACCTTCTGATGATCGAGAAGAAAAACAACTTATTATGGATGCAATCATTCGTGAAACATCGGCGATTCAGTTGCAGGTAATTGGACACACATTAATTATGTATCGTCAAAGTGAAGAGAAAAAAATCAGTATTCCAAAAGTTTAACTGATTTTTCTGGATTTCATCTATTACCTTTTTGCTAGGTACACTGTGCTGGGATTTATAATTTAGATCCCATGTTAGCCTCCTTGCTCCAGTTCCCCTTCTCATTTCACAGTTTACTGCTTAAATTTTGGGGTATTGGTATTGCCACTAATTACTGTACGTAAAATAGAATGTTTGTGCATATACAAATTCTGTAACAATGTATGTAACTACTTTGCTAATAAATGGATATGGAAATTCTAAAAACACAGTATCAATCGAAAAGATTTCGATTTAAAACACTCATAAATGAAGATCTAGACCTGTTCTGCGAGCTCTATTGCAACGACATTGTCATGGGTAAAATCATGCCCAAATTAACCCGCCAGCAAGCCAAATCTCTATTTCTAGGCATATTAAAAAAGCAACAACAATGTGCAAATGAATTTTGGCGTATTGAATGTATCGTATCGGGACAATCCATAGGTATCCAAGGTTTTATGACCGATAAGAGCCAGCGAAAACACAATGATGCAGAATTCGGGATTCTATTAAGTCCTGAGTTTTATGGTAAAAATATCGCAACTGAATCGGTTACCGCGATGTTATTTTACGGTTTTAGACACTTAGGTCTGATGTCTGCCCACGCCTATTATAATGCGGACAATATCGCTATTCAAAAAATTGCACATAAACTTAATTTCAAAATAGAGGCTGACAATAACCAAGCCAACAAAATGCGTTGTTCTATTAGCAAAGATGATTTTTTAAAATCTAATGAGGATACAAATCTTGTTATCAAATAGCCATAGTGAAAAAGCAGGCAGTATCGTATGTGTGGGTCTAGGAATGATTTTAGGGTCGCATATTGCTCCTTTGTCGCAGCAATTTATACAACAAGCTGATGTGGTTTTTATGAGTGTCACCGATCCTTTAACCGAAGCATGGATTCGTAAAATGAACCCTAAATGTCAAAGTCTGCAAATATTTTACGCTGATGGTAAAGATAGACGAAAGAGCTATCAGGAAATGGTCGACACTGTTATGGCTGAAGTTGAATTAGGCAAAAATGTGGTTGCTGCCTTTTATGGCCATCCAGGTGTTTTTGCTTGGGCTCCTCATAAAATAATCGAACTCGCTAAATTAAAAGGGTATCACGGCCACATGGAGCCAGGTATTTCTGCTGAAGATTGTTTGTATGCAGATATGGCAATAGATCCAGGTCGATGGGGGGCGGTACATCTAGAGGCCAGCCAATTTATGCTATATGAACGTAAAGTGGATGAATCGGCTTATTTAATTCTATGGCAGCTAGGCTTTGTAGGTGATCTCAGTATGTCAAAATATGAAACAGACGCTGCCTACCGTCATCTTTTACAAGAATTATTAACTGAATATTATCCACCGACGCATAAAATAGCGATTTATGAGTCACCTACTCTACCTACCGAAACACCAAGAATTGAATGGTTTCCGTTAAATCAACTAAGCCAGATCAGTGTTGAACATTTTTCTACTTTAGTGATTCCACCGTCTATACCCAAAAAAATTGACGCTGAAATGCATCGAAAAATGAAAAACCTCTCGAAAGTACAATAAAAACCTGAAAAATAGCAGATAGTCCCTTCCACAAGTATGCCAAGTGTTTAATAATACGGGCCGTTTAAATTGTTTATTCATCCGATATTTTTTTAATCAAAATAAGGTGCCAATATGTCAGCGTTACAATTATTAGAACAACTAGCTGTTAACCCCGACTTTAAAAGAGAATTGTCTGAACAGGGACAACATCCTCTAGCCTTAAAAGCTAAAAAAGACATAGAAGAAATGCGTCAAAAACAAGGAAAATTTTGGTGTGCGTTGATGCCAGCAAAAGATGATGAGCAAAAAGAAGAGGAGTCTGAAGAGCAGGAAGACGCACCAAAAGAGAGTTGAAAATGCGTTTTGTTGTAATTTCTGTTGTTTTTTTATTGAGCTTATCGACTCCACTTACGTCGCTTGCAGATGTAACGACGCTGTTGCATAAAGCAGATAAAATAAGAAGTTCTGATTTTAATGCTTTTGAAGCGCTAATGGCAGAGTTGGAAGAAACTGATGAACCATTTGAAACCCAGCAAAAGCATTTCTATCACTTGCTTAAAGGTTATCAACTTACTTTCAACGGAAAAGTGGATGAAGCCATCGAGCTGTATAAAAATATAGAAAGTAGTAATGCTTCGGAAACGTTAAAATTGCGAGCGCTAAGCTCTTTAGTTAATAATTACGCAGTTAAACGTGATTTTTACTTTGGGGCGAAGGCAATTAACCGTTTGTTCGACCAACGTGAAAAAGTACAGGATGAAGAGGCCTTAAACAGTAGCTTTGGCATTGTTGCAATTTTTTATAATCAAGCCCAGCAATACGAATTGGGATTAAAAGTAGCCAACCAACTTTTAGCAAGAAATACAACTAATCGAACTCAATGTTTTGCGCGGCAAATAAAAGTTGAATCAGAATTTGAACTGGCAAAAGTGCTTACTGATTATCAGTATGCGCAAGAAAGTATTGATTTTTGTAAAAGTAACAATGAATTTTTAGTCGCAAATATCATTATTATGACGGTGGCAGAATCATTAACCAACGAAAGTCGCATCAAAGAATCCCTCAAATTATTGCAAGACGCCGAGAAACAGACTGTAGAGAGTAAATATCCACCACTAATTGGTGTATTTTATAGTTTGATGGCAAATAATTATTTACTTTTAGATCAACCTGATTTAGCTAAAACATATGGTTTAAAAGCCTATGACAGTATTCAAAATTTTGGTTTAACCAAAGGCTTAGTAAGGTCATTGGGGGTGTTATATAAAGCTGCCGAAGCTCAGGGCGACTACCAACAAACCGTTGAGTATTTAAAACGATTTAATGAAGCTGAAAAAGCCTATATAGATGACACTAAAGCTCGAGGTCTTGCGTTTCAACAAGCTAAATACGAAAAGTTGGAGCAAGACAATACAATCGTTATTTTAGATAAACAAAATGCACTATTACGCACACAAGCAGAATTAGCCGCCGAACAATCACGTAATAATCGACTTGCCCTTACTTTGGCTGTCTCTCTACTTATTTTGCTATTTGTTTGGTTATATCGCAGCAGAAAAATCCAAATAAAACTGCGAAAGTTGGCAGAGACTGATGAGCTAACGGGGATCAGTAATCGTCACCATTTCAATCATCGAGCGAAAAGAATAATTGACGATGCTGAAAATCAGAAACAGCCTGTTAGCTTTGTGTTGTTTGATTTGGATCACTTTAAAAAAGTGAATGATACTTACGGTCATCAAACCGGAGATTGGGCACTTAAAAAATCAGTAAAAGAAGCAAAATTAGTATGCAGATCAATTGATCTTATTGGCCGCATGGGTGGCGAGGAATTTGGTATTGTATTGCCAGGTTGTAACGTTGATGAAGCTTGTAAAGTTGCTGAAATCTGCCGTGCTGCCATTGCCAGCATCGATACCCACGAAACCGACCATCAATTTAAAATCACCGCTAGTTTTGGTGTTGCTGATGCTTCGACTTGTGGATACAGTTTAGAAAAACTATTTGCTGGTGCAGATACTGCTTTGTACGAATCTAAAGAAAACGGTCGTAATCGGGTTTATCAATTTAACCAATGATAACCCCGCCTCTACCGCAAATCTAAATACGCCTAACTAGGTGCTAACATGTTAAGCACCTAGTTTCTGCCAAGTGGATTTGCCCACAATACCATCTTCTTTCAAACCATTGTCCTTTTGGAACATGATAACGGCTCCTTCCGTGCCCGCACCGAAGTCATTATCAATTGACAGCACATAACCTTTGTCAGCTAGCATCTTTTGTAATTCCCCCACCTTATCACCAAAGGATCCGCGACGAAGAACCACTGCGTTATCGCCATCATTCAACGCTATCCGGATACCTTCAATACCAGCTAAAGCTCGTTTGGCTTTTTGCAGGTATTTACGCCTATCATCTAGACCGTTAGTGCCACCATTTACAAGCTTTGTAACCCTGATTAGGTCGTCGAGATCTGCGGCAGCATTAATTTTTCTGGAACGCCAATATTCACAGGCAATTTTAAGGGAAATGGCCGGATCAGCAGCAATTTGAGGATCATCCTCCAAGGGCAAGTTGAGTTTTTTACCATACTGACGATAATTGGCTCTGCCAGTTAATTGCAACAGTCCACGTCCTTTGTAGCGTTTACCGTCACCAATTTGATCATTACCCAAATCACTCCTGCCTTCATAAGCTGCACCTGAAGCGAACTCTTCGGTGGTTCGAAAACCTGCACACTCATGGGTAACTTGTCCCATGAAATGAGCAATCCGTAGTCTGGTATTAATTTGATAACTGGCTAAGGTTGGCGCGAATATCGCTGAAAGCTGACCAACTATTCGCATTTGTGCTTCTGCTTTGTCACCTGAGAATCGCGGTGCGACCGCCAAGATGAAATCGCCATCCACTGGAATCATGTTAGATGTCCTTATGTAATGAAAACAAAGTGCATTCTAACTGCGATGCATTAATTACCTATCCATGTAAAGTAATGTGTTGTTAAAAAGGATAGGACTTAATTAAGATAGCGTAAATTCGCGAAATCGTTAAATATTTAGCGTAAATTTTTTAATTTACGCTAAATATACTTGATGGCCGTTGAAATGAATAACTTATGTTAGTGATGGTGGCCGCCAACTCCGTGAGCGTGACCATGAGACAATTCTTCATCAGTGGCATCACGTACATCTTCCACTTTTAAATCGAATTTAAGGGTTTGCCCAGCTAACGGGTGATTAATATCCACAGTAGCCATAAATTTACCCATCTTAACAATGGTCACTTCCCTAGCACCGTTTTCAGTTTGCAAAACAGCTGTCATTCCCGGTTTCCATTTTTTAGCCCCTTGCAAATGCTTAACGGAAACCCGCTGTTCTGCATTTTTAATCACTTCACCGAAGGTTTCTTGGGCTGGAAGTTCAACGCTGAACTCATCTCCAACGCTTTTACCTTCTAGGGATTTTTCGATGCCAACCATCATATTGTTATGACCATGCAAATATGCCGCAGGATCACTCGCAAAACTCGTTTCTAACTCGTTACCTTCAAGATCATTAATTCGATAATGAAACTGAACCACTTTATCTTTACTGATTGTCATATTTTTCTCTTACATTTCATTGTGTTGTTAATCTCCGTCTGCACCGTTGACTATTGAAGCTATGTTATACAAGCGATTTACCGCCAAGTAATTCATAGTGCCTTTCGGATAGCGTCCTCTAGAATTTAGCTCACCGGCTTCTTTACCGGTCAACAAAGACAAAGCTTGGTCTACAGTGGCAACGGTGTAAATGTGAAATACACCTGATCTTACGGCTTCGATTACTTCGCTATTAAGCATTAAATTAATATGATTAGAATGCGGGATAATCACACCTTGAGTGCCATTCAATCCGCGATGTTGACAGAGCTTGAAAAAACCTTCAATTTTTTCATTTACACCGCCAATAGTTTGCACTTCACCATATTGATTTATTGAACCCGTAATGGCTAGGTCTTGTCGTGCTGGCACTTCTGTTAACGCTGAGATCAGCGCGACTAATTCACCTAATGACGCGCTATCTCCATCAATATGCCCATACGATTGCTCAAGGGCTATATTAGCAGACAGTGTTAAAGGGAAATACTGCGCATACTTGTTACCCAAATAGCCGGTAAGTAACATAACCCCTTTGGAATGAATGGGTTGGCCTAACTCGACCTCCCGTTCTATATCAACCACGCCATTTGCACCCGCGTACACGGTTGAGGTGATTCTTGCAGGTGTGCCAAAGACACTGTCACCAATTTCCAGAACCGTCAGGCCATTAACTTGGCCAATAGCGGTTCCTTCGGTCGCAATCAATATCTGACCTTGCTTAATATCTTCCAATAATGCCTGACTTACCCGCCCTGTCCTTTCAATTTTTGCCTTTAAAGCGGTTTCGATATGACTAGTTTGAATTTCACTTGAGTTTTCTAAACTGCAAAAATAATGAGCTTCATTAATTAACTCGATCACATCTGAAAAACGTGCAGACAGGTTCTGCTGATGTTCGGCAAGTCGTAAACTGTACTCGACCAAACGGTACATCGCCGAATCAGAAATACTATTCAAACCAAGTGATATCACATGATTGCGTACCCGGCCGACAAAATCATAAAGGGTACGTTTATTGAGCGGTATTTCATGATCGAAGTCGACTAATACACGAAATAATTCATCGAATTCTTCGTCATAATCTTGTAGTAAATAATATAAATCTCTGGACCCCAATAACACCACTTTCACGTTCAGCGGAATTTGTTGCGGATTCAACGTCATAGAATTAACCATTCCCACGTCAAGTTGCGGCAACTCCATTTTGAGCTGTCCAAATTTTAATGCGAGTTTTAAGGAATCCCAGACAAATGGTTGGTCAATCATTTTATCTGCATCTAACAAAAGATAGCCGCCATTTGCCTTATGCAATGCGCCACTTCGAATCATTCGATAGCTGGTGTACATCGAACCTTGCACATTTGTGTATTCAATTTTACCAAATAGACTTTGATGGGTGGGATTCGGTTCGTAAACTACCGGAGCCCCATCGTTTAAATGATGAGATACCAAAATATTAGGTAGGTATTGTTCTTCTAAAACATCACGTTTATCGTATTCATCTTGCTTATCATCTTTAATATCGCCAGCAAGTAATTCAACGATGGTATCGACTAAATGGGATTTCAATTGCCTTAAAAATTTTAGAATGGCTAATTCGTTGGCATACTTGTGCTCTAAGTCTTTTAATAGCGGTTTGATGCCTTGCTCAGCGGTATCACGCTTGAGTTTACGTAACTGTTCAGATGATTGACGTTTCCACTTAGGCAACTCCAACAAAGCTTCACTTAAATAATCCTCTAATTTGTCAATTAGTTGATAATAATGCTGACGTTGCTGATCATCTAATTTAGTGAAATCCGCATCTGTAATCGGTTTGTCATCTACAATTGGTGAAAAACTTATGGTGCCATTTTCTTCAAACAAGGCAACGTTTTTAGATTGTGCATACTGTTCTACCTTATCAATAGCCCTGTCATAACGTTGATCGAACTCTCTAGCAATGGCCGCTTTTTTACGTTGGTATCCAGGGTTATCGTAGGCGGCAGGAAAGGTATCTAAAAGCTCGTCAATTAAGCCCTCCATATCTTTATGTAGCAGCTTACTCTCGCCGGGTTTTAAGCGCAGAACGAAAGGTTCCCTTTCTTCTTCAAAGTTATTGATGTAGCACCACTCGTCTGGTGTAGGGACTTTATCTACTGATTTGGCAATATATTCTTGAACTAGGGTAAACCGGCCCGTGGCATGCTCCCCCATAACATAGAGGTTATAACCTTTGGCTTGTATGCCCAAACCAAAAGACAGTGCTTCTCTGGCTCTTTGTTGTCCGATAAATGTAGCCAACAACGCATTATCGTCGCGCAGCGCTTGATTAATCAAACGACGACTAGGGATTGCGGTTAATTGTTCAACACTAAGTGATGTAGGTTGCAGCATATGTCTATTTTGAAGTTAATTTGGCCACAGTGAAACCTTTATGTTGAATTGTGTCAACTGTCAAACCCCTTAGTAATTTCAGTTTCGGCTAATTAATAATCATACTAACCGTTTTTAATTGCTCTAAACTGCATTTCCGGTTGTTTGCATACGGCTAGCTAAGGTATTCTTGAAGGAATAACATTAAGAAGTCCTTTTCGCTTCTTTTAACAGATAAATATACTATTTTTGGAATTCCGTGTTAATGGCTGACAAACAATACGACCCGCAAGAAATTGAATCAAAGGTACAATCCCATTGGGAACAAAATGACATATTCCGAGCTGAAGAAGATGCTAGTAAGGAAAAATTTTATTGTTTGTCGATGTTTCCCTATCCAAGTGGTCGTTTACATATGGGCCATGTTAGAAATTATACCATTGGCGATGTAATCAGCCGTTTTCATCGTATGCAAGGCAAGAACGTATTGCAGCCGATGGGGTGGGATGCATTTGGACTGCCAGCAGAAAACGCGGCGATTAATAATAATACTGCTCCTGCGAAATGGACCTATTCAAATATTGATTACATGAAGCAGCAGCTCAAATCTCTTGGATTTGGCTATGATTGGAACCGTGAATTAGCAACCTGTAAACAAGATTACTACCGTTGGGAACAATGGTTTTTCACTCGATTATATGAAAAAGGCTTAGTTTACAAGAAAAATGCTACAGTAAACTGGGACCCGGTCGATCATACCGTATTAGCTAACGAGCAGGTGATTGATGGTCGCGGTTGGCGCTCAGGAGCCTTGGTTGAACAAAAAGAAATTCCTCAATGGTTTATTAAGATAACCGACTATGCAGAAGAGCTTCTGCAAGATTTGGAACAGTTGGAAGACTGGCCAGAGCAAGTTCGCACTATGCAAAAAAATTGGATTGGGCGTTCTGAAGGGGTAGAAATTAAGTTTGAGCTTGCCCAAGCAATCGATAATATCAGCGAATTTGAAGTTTATACCACCCGTCCTGACACGCTATTGGGTGTGACTTATGTTGGTATTGCGGCGACTCACCCTATTGCCCTAGCAGCAGCAAATAGTAATCCAGAATTGGCCGCATTTATTGAAGAGTGTAAAAACACCAAAGTAGCAGAAGCGGATATGGCCACTATGGAGAAAAAGGGCTGTGCAACAGGTTTGTATGCAGTACACCCTATTTCCGGTATCAAAGTCCCGGTCTGGGCCGCTAACTTTGTGTTAATGGATTACGGCTCAGGTGCGGTTATGGCGGTACCAGGACATGATCAACGAGATTATGAGTTTGCCACAAAATATAAACTGAATATTACCCAAGTAATTGAACCACTTGATAACAGCGGTCTTACCTGTGACTTAAGTGAAGCGGCATTCACTGAAAAAGGTAAATTAGTTAATTCTGGACATTTTGACGGATTAACCTCAGAACAAGCATTTGAAAAAATTAGTCAAGAATTAGAAACTCAAGGTAAAGGTCAGCGTAAGGTTAACTACCGTCTTCGTGACTGGGGTGTTTCGCGCCAACGTTATTGGGGTTCCCCGATTCCTATGCTGAATCTGGAGAATGGCGAATCTGTCCCCGTTCCAGAACAAGATTTGCCAGTTGTCTTACCCGAAGATGTCGTGATGAATGGTGTTGTTTCACCTATTAAGGCGGATCCAGAATGGGCTAAAACCGAATACCAAGGCCAACCTGCGCTACGTGAAACAGATACCTTCGACACCTTTATGGAGTCATCTTGGTATTATGCACGCTATACAAGTGCACAAAATGATCAAGCCATGTTAGATCCAGCACAAGCAAACTATTGGCTGCCAGTAGATCAATATGTAGGCGGTATAGAACATGCCATATTGCATCTATTGTATTCGCGCTTTTTCCATAAGTTATTGCGGGATGAAGGCTTAGTAGAGTCTAGCGAACCATACAAACGGTTGCTTTGCCAAGGTATGGTTTTAGCCGACTCTTTTTATCGCGAAGATGAAAAAGGCAAAAAGCAGTGGTATTCACCGGCAGATGTGGATACTCAAAAAGATGAAAAAGGCCGAATTGTTAGTGCAACATTAGCCAGTGACGGTAAAGAAGTTGAATTTGGCGGCATGACCAAAATGTCAAAGTCGAAAAACAACGGCATCGACCCTCAACAGGTCATTGATGTTTACGGTGCAGATACTATTCGTTTGTTTACTATGTTTGCTGCGCCACCGGAGCAAACGCTAGAATGGATTGATTCTGGAGTAGATGGTTCTAACCGCTTTTTAAGACGTTTTTGGAAATTGGTGCAAGATCATTTAGCCTTAGGACCCGTTGAAAGTTTATCTGTTTCAACCCTTAGCACTGATCAAAAAGCACTGCGTCGCCATATTCACAAAACCATTGATAAAGTTAGCGATGACCTAGGTCGTCGTCAAACCTTCAATACAGCGATAGCGGCGATTATGGAACTGCTAAATCACCTACAAAAAGCGTCTCAAGATTCAGCCCAAGATCGTGCGTTGTTAGATGAAGGTTTACAGGCAATGGTGCTTATGTTGAATCCTATAACACCGCATATATGCCACGAATTATGGGAACAATTTGGACACACAAGTGAAATTTCTTTTGAAGCATGGCCACAGGCGGATCAGTCAGCCCTTGTTGAAGACGAAAAACTTATCATTGTACAAGTCAACGGTAAGGTTCGAGCTAAAATGACGGTGGCGGCCGACATGCCAGAAGCAGAAGTTAAAGAACTCGCTATTGAGCAACCAAACGTAACCCAATTTACTGATGGTAAAACACTTAGAAAAGTAATTTATGTACCAGGTAAATTAGTTAACATAGTGGCAAACTAATAAGATGAAAACTCTTTCAGCCCGTGCTTTTTTATTATTTCTTTTGATCTTTGGTATACAAGGTTGCGGCTTCAAACTGCGAGGTTCACAGCCTTTGCCAAACGGTATTCAGCAGGTCTACCTGTCTGGCCCTAAGGAATATTCACCTTTAAAACGCGCGGTGAAAGAACACTTCGATTTCTATCAGATAGCCTATGTGGCTAACATTCCTGTGCAACAAAAAGACAGCACTATTGCTATTTATTTGTATCCAGACAGCCTTGATAGAAGGTTACTTTCACTTTTTAGTAGTGGCCAAGTCGCGGAATATGAGTTGGTATTGACCATTAAACTGCAAGTCATTTTTCCTGATAAAGAACCGCAAATTGTAGAATTTGATATTACTCGGGAATACCAAGATGATCCCGATGCTATTTTGGCTAAATCTCGGGAATTAGACTTAGTGCTTAAAGAGATGCGTAATCAAGCCGCAGATCGCATTGTCAGAATGTTACCTAGTTTGGATAGCCGAGAACTTTAATGCAGGTCTATCCAAATCGCTTGGCCCAACATGTTAAACAAAATGACCATAGTTTTTATATGGTTTTTGGTGATGAACCACTGCAAAAAATGCTGAGTATTGAAGCAATACGCAAACAAGCATTACAACAAGGATTTGACGAGCGCCAGCAACTCACAGTAGACAATCAATTTCAGTGGTCCAGCCTAATCGAAGCAACCCAAACTTTATCACTGTTCAGCTCAAAACAGTTTATCGAATTAGAACTACCTACAGGCAAACCGGGAACGGAAGGCAGCAAAGTGCTTTGTGAACTCGCTGCGAATTCTCATGCTGATACTATCGTACTCATACACGGGCAAAAGATTGGACGTGATGTACAAAATGCTAAGTGGTTTAAAGCATTAGACAAACAAGGTATTTATGTTCCCTGTTTTGCCCTAGAAGGCAAGCAACTGCAGCAATGGGTTGCAGGTTATATGAATGAGACAGGCTTAAAAACCGGACCTGAGTCAATCAAACTGCTAAGTGATTATTGTGAAGGAAATTTATTAGCGGCCAAACAGGAAATCGACAAATTACTGTTGTTGTATCCTAACGGCGTGGTCACTGAACAACAAATCATTGAATCCGTGGTTGATCAGTCTCGATTCAACGTATTCCAATTAGTCGATGTCATGCTTTCAGGTGACGCTGATAGAATGGTCAAAATGTTGTATCGATTAGAAGCTGAAGGAGTAGAACCGACTATAGTGTGTTGGGCTTTGACCCGAGAATGGCAAGTTTTAAGCTCCTTACTAGCGGATAAACAAGCAGGTAAAGCGATCAATTGGAACCAACATCGGATATGGAAAAATAGACAAGGGTTCTATATGAGTGCCTTGCAACGGATTTCCTTAGCAACCTTAGACAATATCCAGCAAAAACTGCAAATATTGGATCAACGAATAAAACAATCGCAAGTAATGCGTCCCTATGTTGAGCTGTGTCATTTGTGTTTATTATTTATTCCGTTTGACTTAACTTCTATACCATTAGAATAACTGCAATCGTTACGCGTAACGCTGTAACCCCTTTATAATTGAAGTAATAGATAGCTATGCTAGTTTGTTATTATTTCTGATACAATTCACGTTGAGAAAACGTTTTAAGAGGAACACAATTGGAAAGCGACGAATTCAAAAAATTTGTAATCGATAAAATCGAAGACCTTAAGGCCAGAGACATCGTTGATATTGATGTAAAAGGCAAGTCTACAGTAACCGACACTATGTTGGTTTGCTCGGGGAATTCGAAACGTCATGTGGCGTCAATTGCACAAAATGTAGTTTACGAAACTAAGAAAGCGGGCCATCCGCCTCTCAGCGTCGAAGGTCAAGCCGAAGGCGAATGGGTGTTAGTAGATCTTGGTGAAATTGTAGTGCATGTAATGCAAGATCAGACTCGTGATTTCTATCAGTTAGAAAAGCTTTGGGCATAGCGACTAAACTCAATCTAGGAAATTAGTTCTAATGCGCATTCAACTGATAGCAGTAGGCACCAAAATGCCCTCGTGGGTGGAAACAGGTTATCGAGAATATGAGCGCCGTTTTAACGGCGATTTATCGTTAACCTTAACCGAAATTCCTGCAGGGAAACGAGGCAAAAATGCAGATATTAAACGGATTTTGCAAAAAGAAGGGGAACTTACCTTAAATTCAATACCCAAAGGTAACAAAGTTGTCACCCTTGAAGTAACAGGAAAAGCCTTGACCACAACTGATTTGGCGCAAAACCTTGCCGCTTGGCAAATGGATGGCAGAGACGTGAGCTTATTGATCGGTGGTCCTGAAGGACTCGCGCCAGAGTGTATCCAAGCCAGTGAACAAAAGTGGTCGCTATCTGCCCTCACCTTGCCACACCCTTTGGTTCGTATAATTGTTGCTGAGAGTTTATATCGTGCTTGGTCGGTGAATGCCAATCACCCTTATCACCGAGAATAGTTTTGGCTGTTAATCGCGTAACTATTAAAGACCATTCAGCGGAAGCCAACCTTTTTGCAAGACGCAGCTTCATTGCAATGCTATTGGTTTGCGTGGCGATGGTGTTAATAATAAGCAATTTATATTATCTGCAAGTATCAAAATTTTCCGACTATCAAACACGCTCCAATGGCAACAGAATAAAAGTGCTGCCGGTTGCTCCCAATAGAGGTCTTATTTACGACAGAAACGGGATTCTACTAGCTGAAAATCGACCTGTTTTTTCATTAGAGGTAATTCCCGAAGAGATAGAAGATCTCGATGCAACCCTTACCGAACTAACTAGTTTACTTAATTTAAGTGAAGATGAAATTTCTGACTTTAAAGCCAATATGAAACGAGTAAGACGGTTCAAACCTGTATCCTTACGTAATCGCCTAACGAATACTGATGTGGCTTTATTTTCAGCTAGCCAACATAAATTCCCAGGGGTGTCGATTGAAGCCAGATTAACCCGTCATTATCCTTTTGGTAGCGCACTTACTCATGCGTTGGGCTACGTAGCAAGAATCAATAAAAAAGACTTACAAAAACTCAGCGAAGCCGGGCAAGAAGACAACTATGCTGCTACCCATGATATAGGCAAGCTAGGTATCGAAAAGTACCATGAAGAATTACTCCATGGCGAAGTGGGATATCAAGAAGTAGAAGTGAATAGTAAAGGACGGATTATCCGTACGTTGAACTTTCAACCACCTGAACCAGGCCAAGACTTGATCCTCAATATTGACGTTAAAATGCAATTAGAAATACAAAATATTTTGGGCGACACTCGAGGTTCAGTGGTTGCACTGGATGCAAAAACCGGTGGTGTTTTAGCGCTTTATAGTAACCCCAGCTATGATCCCAATTATTTTGTGCACGGTATCAGCAGTAAAAACTATTCAAAACTACTTCAATCAACCGATAGACCACTGATTAACCGCGCAACACAAGGTCAATATCCGCCTGCATCAACGGTTAAACCGCACTTAGCGTTAGCAGGCTTAGAAGAAGGTGTTATCGACAGCGAAACTCGTCTTTTCGACAATGGCCGTTATCAACTAAAAAATGTTAGCCATGTATGGCGAGATTGGATTCCTTGGGGTCATGGTTGGGTAGATGTCAAAAAGTCAGTAGAAGTATCCTGTGACTTTTTCTTTTACGATTTAGCCTACCACCTCGGTATAGATCGCATTAACGAAACCATGACAGAGTTTGGTTTTGGTGATTACACCGGAGTTGATATTTATGAAGAATCAGATGGAAATATGCCAAGCCGCGGTTGGAAAAAAGCACGCTATAACGAACCTTGGTACATCGGCGACACCATTTCGGTAGGCATTGGGCAAAGTTATTGGACCGCAACGCCACTGCAATTAGCAAAGTCGGTGAATACGTTGGTAAATAAAGGTAGACGAATTGTTCCTCAAATATTACGAGGAAGAATTGTAGAAAATGAAATGGTTTTAGATCCGCTAAAAGAACTCCAACCCATCCCCATAAAAAACAGTGAAAATTGGGATCTGGTTCTAGCGTCTATGTATGGAGTTATCCATGAACCTCATGGTACAGCGCGGGGCGCTTTTGTAGACGTTAATTATGAGCCTGCTGGCAAGACCGGTACTGCTCAAGTTGTGTCTATTGCACAAGATGCAAAATATGACGCTGAAAAGTTAGCAGAAAAACATAGGGATAACGCGATGTATATCGGTTTTGCGCCTTATGATGATCCGCAAATTAGCATTGCTGTCGCACTTGAAAATGCCGGTGGAGGTAGCTCCCAAGCTGCGCCAATCGCTCGAAAAGTGATGGATTTTTATTTTAAAGATAAACAGCATCAGTTGGTTAAAACTAACGTCGATGAATCTGAAACCGATAATCAGACACAACAATAAGCATTGACTATGTTAAGAACAAAATTAGAACCAAATAAACAATCCATTTTCACCAAAATACACATAGACGTTACTTTGTTGATTGGACTATTAGTTCTAATGGCTGTGGGTTTAGTCACTATATATTCTGCTGGCGGCCAAGATATGGCGTTGATACAACGACAAGTAATTCGACTTGGAGTCGCCCTATTAGTCATGTTCATGTTAGCGCAAATCCCCGTTTTGGCGTATCAACGAATGTCGGTGTATTTTTATATCGCAGGCGTGTTAATGCTGGTTGCAGTATTACTTTTTGGGGTGTCAGGAAAAGGCGCGCAACGCTGGCTAGATTTAGGGGTTGTGCGATTTCAGCCATCAGAAATAATGAAATTGGCCGTTCCGATGATGATTGCTTGGTATATTAGCCGCTACAACCTGCCCCCTAAAATCTGGAACATTTGTATCGGATTTTTATTTGTGGCTGTACCGACATTATTGATCGCCAAACAACCAGATTTAGGTACCTCACTGTTAATCGCCAGTTCAGGCGTATTTGTATTATTTCTAGCGGGCATGAGTTGGAGCCTGATATTAATGGTCACATTTTTGTTGTCGGCCTTTGCGCCAGTTATGTGGTTCTTCCTAATGAAAGAATATCAAAAGCAGAGAGTTTTGACTTTTCTTAATCCTGAGAGTGATCCCTTAGGATCCGGATACCATATAATTCAATCCAAAATAGCAATAGGTTCCGGTGGTGTTAGCGGCAAGGGGTGGTTGCAAGGAACACAGTCCCAATTAGAGTTTCTACCGGAAAGACACACCGACTTTATTTTTGCGGTATTTAGTGAAGAGTTTGGTTTGTTTGGAATATTGGCGCTGTTAGCCATATATTGCTACATCATAGTGGTTGGCTTGATGATCGCCATGCGAGCTCAAGATGCATTCGCTAAACTACTAGCTGGTAGCATCACCTTAACCTTCTTTGTTTACGTATTTGTTAATATGGGAATGGTCTCTGGTTTATTGCCGGTAGTGGGTGTGCCTTTACCACTCGTCAGCTATGGCGGAACATCAATGGTGACTTTATTAGCCGGATTTGGCATTCTAATGGCAATCAGTACCCAAAAACGTCTGCTTTCCAGACAATAATAACTAAATAAACGGCCTAAGCGGGCTGATTTCCAAGCGGAGAGAAAATGCGTGCGCTAACAAAATGTATATTGTTTTCCATTTTATGCCTGAATATGACACAGGGAATGGCTAACCAAGACGTCGATTCAAAAGTTGATGCGCAAATAGAAGAGTTCATTACAATGATGGCTGAAAAGCATCAATTTGATCCCGACTTTATAAAACAAACATTAAACGGGGCTAACAAGAACCAGACTATTTTAGAAGCCATTGCTAAACCTTGGGAAGCCAAACCTTGGCATCAATACTTCCCTATTTTCCTAACTGAAAAGCGTCTTGCCAAAGGACTAGCCTTTTGGCAAGAGCACCAAGAGGATTTGCAACGAGCTGAGCAAGAAACCGGAGTCCCTGCTCAAATCATTGTCGCGATTATTGGAGTTGAGACCTTTTATGGCACGTATAAAGGTAAATATTCGGTATTAGATGCATTGTATACGCTGGGTTTTTACTACCCTCCCCGTGCCACTTTTTTTAAAAGTGAATTAGCGGAATATTTTCTACTCACCCGAGAAGAAGGCTTCGATTTAGCCGATGTTAAAGGTTCTTATGCTGGGGCCATGGGCTGGGGTCAGTTTATCTCTTCTAGCTATCGGCATTATGCAGTAGATTTTGATGACGACGGCGTTCGCGATCTTTTAAACAATCCCACAGATGCGATTGGCAGCGTGGCTAATTACTTTAAACGTCATGGATGGCAATCAGGCGAACCTATTGCATTTAAAGCAACAGTTGCAACATCCAGTAATAAAGTTGATGATTTAGTCAGTAAAAGCTTAAAATATAAGCACACATGGCAAGAGTTAAATGACGCGGGCGTAAGACTAGATGACAAAACTTCCTTATCAGCACAACAAAGCGTGAAATTACTCGCATTTGAACAACCTGATAATACTGAGTATTGGGTAGGACTACCTAACTTTTACACGATAACTCGCTATAATCACAGCCCATTATATGCCATGGCAGTATTTCAGTTTAGTCAACAGCTACAACAAGCAATGGAATTAAAATGAGAATAATTGGTTGTTTGATACTTTGTGCGCTAATTGCGTCTTGTAGTAATACAGGTCGTTATAGCCAGCATTCAGATTCAAAACCAAAAACGATTAGTCGAGATATTGATTTTCGTGATGTGCAGCCTAAATACGAACCATATCTTGCCGCATCGATGCGACCGTACACTGTTTTAGGCAAATATTATAAACCTCTTACAACAGGAAAAGGCTACGTTAAACAAGGTATTGCATCTTGGTACGGACAGAAGTTCCACGGCCATTTAACCGCTAACGGCGAAGTCTACAATATGTTTGCCATGAGTGCCGCCCATAAAACCCTACCGCTGCCATCGATCGTCAAAGTGACAAACATAGAAAATGGTAAAATTGCTGTGGTACGAGTCAATGACCGAGGGCCATTCCATCACAATCGTATCATCGATTTATCTTATGCAGCAGCGATGAAAATTGGCGTGTTAGATACCGGAACGGCTCATGTGAAAGTAGAAGTAATGCACGTGGATCAAAATGGCATGCTGACTGTAGGTAATACACCAGCGCCATCAGCGTCTGAAATAGCATCAGCAAAAGCAAAAGCAGATAACCAGCTATTTATTCAAGTTGCGGCTTTACAAGATGCAACAAAAGTACAAGCATTAGCTCAAGGTCTTCAAAGCCAGTATCAAGTATCCGTCAACACACCAAACGAAAATGGTCTATTCAGATTGCATTTAGGTCCTTTGGATGATGAAAATCATGCAGAACAACTTTTGCAACAATTAAAATTAGATGGCTATAACAGTGCCTTTCGCATATACAGCCAAACGACTATGACCCCCTAATGAAGTTGTATACTGAGTTGAAAAACAAGTTAAACTTTTTTTAACTTTTAGTGGTCGTAACATGAGTTGTAATTAAGGGAATTGTGGATATTTAGTGAATACCCATGCGTCTATTGTTGAGCCAAATATGTCGTCCGCCATAAAATCTAAACGATTAAACGAACTTGAAGATATTTTTCACGAAAGTGATTGGCAGAAATGATATATTACGCACCGCTCAAGAAACACTTTTTAAAAGATTAATAATAATGGTAGGTCAATGAACAATATTAAGTCTATTTTTTTCGGGTTGTTTTGCTCAGTAAGCACAGCCGTATTTTCGGTTAGTGCATTTTCAGCTGTAGTCATCCCCCCTCCTCCGACCGTTGCCGCTAAAGGCTTCTTGTTGATCGATCATAATACCGGTCATGTGATTGCAGAACTAAATGCGGATATACAACTTGCTCCAGCAAGTTTAACTAAAATGATGACCAGTTATGTTATCGGCAATGAACTCAAGTTAGGTAATATTTCAGAATCCGATATGGTGACGGTATCTGAAAATGCGTGGGCCAAAAACTTTCCAGATTCATCGAAAATGTTTATTGAAGTCGGTAAGCAAGTTTCAGTACACGATTTAAATCGCGGCATTATCATTCAATCAGGTAACGATGCTTGCGTGGCCATGGCTGAACACATTGCCGGAACAGAGAGTGCATTTGTTAGTTTAATGAATGCCCATGCTGAAAAATTAGGCATGACATCAACCCATTTTGTTAATAGTCATGGTTTGCATGATGCGGATCACTACACGTCTCCTCGTGATATGGCTATTCTTGCTAGTGCACTAATTAATGATGTTCCTGAAGAGTACGCTTTGTATGAAGAGAAAGAATTTACTTACAACGATATAAAACAATATAACCGTAATAGTCTGTTGTGGGACAAAAGCTTAAATGTAGACGGGATCAAAACCGGTCATACTTCTGATGCTGGTTACAGCTTAGTTACATCTGCTACCCAAGGTGATATGCGCTTGGTGGCAGTGGTTATGGGCGCTGA
The DNA here is from genome assembly GCF_040370605.1 of Aliiglaciecola sp. NS0011-25. Taxonomy (NCBI): domain Bacteria; kingdom Pseudomonadati; phylum Pseudomonadota; class Gammaproteobacteria; order Alteromonadales; family Alteromonadaceae; genus Aliiglaciecola; species Aliiglaciecola sp. NS0011-25. The sequence continues at coordinate 110,468 of NZ_BAABWR010000002.1, read as the reverse complement.
TAGTGAAAGAGCCCGTAAAAATGAAAATAAAAAATTATTAAAGTATGGATTCCGTTTCTTTGAAACCGTCACGCCATATAAAGCGGGTGACAGCTTTGTTTCCCACCGTATTTATATGGGTGATAAAGAAACTGTAGACTTGGGAATTAACCAAGACACCCCCATAACTATCCCTAGAGGTCAGGTCAAAAATCTCAAAGCAAACTTTGAACTAGAAAAAAGTTTGGAAGCCCCCATCGCAAAAGGTGAAGTGGTTGGTAAGCTATTTTTGCAACTAGAAGGTGAAGATATTGCTGAATACCCGTTAGTCGCCCTGCATGAAGTGCAAGAAGGCGGATTGTTTGACCGGGCATATGATTATATAAAATTACAACTTGGATTTGGTGACTAGTCAATTCACTAGCATTCAAATCCCTAAATTAGTGAAGAGTAAAAAGTGGATACTAAATTCGATCAATTGTTGGATTTTCCTTGTTTGCAGACATTCAAAGTAATGGGAGTTGCTCATGAGCAGCTTCCTAATGATGTTATTTCTTGTTTGCAGAACCATGCACCAGGTGATTACAGCCCAACAGTAAAACCCAGTTCTAAAGGTACCTACCATTCGCTATCTATTAGCGTAAAGGTGACTAGTAAAGAACATATGGAAACCATTTACACTGAGTTATCTAGCTTAGAATTAGTAAGAGTTGTGCTGTAATGAAATCGGTAGTGGCGTTTGCGTAATATGTCTTTAGTTGTTCGTCAATTAGGTAAACAAAGTTATCAGCCCATCTGGCAGGCAATGCAAGATTTTACCGATTCTCGAGACGCAACTGTTGCAGATGAAATATGGTTAGTTGAACACTTACCTGTGTTTACCCAAGGTCAGGCTGGTAAAGAAGAACACTTATTAGCACCTGGGGATATCCCCGTGGTGAAAGTCGACCGAGGTGGACAGGTTACTTATCACGGTCCAGGTCAGCAAACTATGTATGTTTTGTTGGACATTAAGCGGCGTAAGCTTGGTGTAAGGAACTTGGTAACTGCCCTTGAAAGCTGTGTTGTGAATACTTTGCAGGATTATGCAATCAACGCTTATCCTAAAGCTGACGCTCCTGGGGTATATGTTGACGAAAAGAAAGTCTGCTCAGTTGGGCTACGTATACGTAAAGGCTGCTCATTTCACGGCTTAGCATTGAATGTAAACATGGACTTGTCGCCATTTAATCGTATTAATCCTTGTGGCTATGCTGGCCTTGAGATGATAAATTGCGCAACTATTGGTGGCCCGCAATCTGTAAATGCAGCAGGCACTAAATTGGTTGAGCATTTTTGCAATTTGTTAAATATTGATCACAAAGAATATAAAGAAGGTTTTGATGAGTAACGCACGACCACAAGCTGGAGTAAAACTCCGCGATGATGAGAAAGTAAAACACATTCCCATTACGATTGTTCCCACAGAAAAAGAACAAATGTTGCGTAAGCCTGAGTGGATCAAAATTAAATTACCCCGTACAACGGAAAAAATTGATCACATCAAACAAACCCTGCGCAAAAATAATCTGTATTCTGTATGTGAAGAAGCAAGCTGCCCTAACTTAGCGGAGTGTTTCAACCATGGTACAGCTACCTTTATGATTTTGGGTGATATCTGTACCAGACGTTGTCCATTTTGTGACGTTGCCCACGGAAAGCCTTTACCTCCAAGTGCAGAAGAACCGATTAAACTTGCTAAAACCATTGCTGAGATGGGATTAAAGTACGTGGTCATTACGTCTGTTGACCGTGATGATTTGCGTGATGGCGGTGCTCAACATTTTGTCGATTGTATTAATGCTATTCGTGAACACAGCCCATCGACCAAAATTGAAGTACTGGTACCCGACTTTCGTGGCCGTATGGATCGCGCACTAGAAATATTTAAACAAGGTGTGCCAGACGTGTTTAATCATAACTTGGAAACCATACCTCGTCTTTATCGAGAATGTCGTCCAGGGGCAAACTATCAGTGGTCACTCGATCTTCTCAAAAAATTCAAAGAACAACATCCTGAGATCCCGACTAAATCAGGCTTAATGATGGGAATGGGTGAAGACAAGCAAGAGATAAGCGTAGTGTTAGACGATTTGCGTGCTCACAATGTTGATATGCTTACGTTGGGACAATATCTGCAACCTAGCAAACACCATTACCCTTTAAAACGTTATGTACACCCGTCTGAATTTGACGAATTAGGTGACTATGCTCACAGCATTGGATTTACTCACGCAGCCTGCGGACCTATGGTGCGTTCCAGTTATCATGCTGACAAGCAAGCCGCTGGGGTCGAAGTAAAATAGCCAAAAACCTAATTAAGTTTACGGATTAAACAAAGCCCGTTAATGTAGTCATTAACGGGCTTTTTTATACAAGGAATAACCATGAAACCTTTCACCACACTTTTAATCGTTGTTGCATTCTTTTCTTGTTCAGCTTTGAGTAAAGTTCAAACAGAATGGCGTGCACCTAGATTAGAAAACCAAGTTTATATGCAAACTGACGAAGGATTAGTGATCATCGAGCTTGCACCATTTATTGCGCCTAATCATGTTACGCGGTTTAAAAACTTAGTGAACCAAGGTTATTACGACGGCTTAGACTTTTATCGGGTGATAGACGGTTTTGTTGCCCAAGCAGGTGATCTTGAGGATAAAAAACCAACTCAATTTAATAGTCCATTAAAGGCAGAGTTTACCCGCCCTATTCCCCCCATTAGTGCCTTTCAACTGGAACAAAAAAATGATTTCATGGCACCTGAAACTGGCTATTTACATGAATTTCCTGCCGGTCGAGATTTACAAAGTAAAGAAGAGTGGCTTCTTCACTGCCCAGGTAATGTAGCCATGGCCAGGGATGTAAATAAAGACTCAGCCACTACCCATTTTTATATGGTCATTGGCCAAGCTACTCGACACCTAGATCGAAACATGAGCTCCTTTGGTCAGGTTATCTATGGCATGCCTGCCTTGCAATCCTTAAAACGGGCAAGTGTCAATGAAGCGAGTGGCGTTATCGAACAAGCTGAGCAGCGTAGTAAAATACATTGGATTAAAATGGCAGAAAATATTGCCCCTGAAGAGCGCATTAAAATTGAAATACAAAAACAGGACTCTGACGCCTTCCAAAAGCGTTTACAAAGCGCTCGTGGTTTAGAAAGTGAATTCTTTCACTTTAAGGGTAACGGTAACTTGGACATGTGCTACTACAAGCCCAAAACTTACATAAACGAATAACGGTTTTATCTACACCGAGTGGCTTTGAGCACTCAGAATGTCAAAATAGCCGGGCAATATTGACCTCAGTAATTCTTTACTTGTTGGAGTCAAAGATAGCAAAACTGCCCTTGCATCTTGCTTATCCTTTTTGGAAGACAATAACGAGGCTGCAATAAGCTTCTTTATGGCTCGACTCAATACCGGCTTTGATACATCTAACCTTTCTGTTATTTCATGGGCAAGGAGGTGATCACGATCCGGCTCACGATCAATCACCATCATGACTAAAAATCGTAATTGAGAAAGGTTGTGGCTAGCAAAGTAGTCCTCTAATTTTCGAATCAAAGTGCTGTATTCTCGCAGTCCTTGCAATTTTTTAGCGACATCTTCACTTCGCTCAGGAAAGTAATCTTCACTGTAGCGGTTTATCATTGCTTGAGTCGGTAGCTCTTTTAGAAAAAACATACTTTTAAACTTCTACCATTATTTAAGCAAAGCCATGGTTTTTATCTCAACAGGCTCAGCTAACCACTCTTGATAAGCAGCAAACACCTGTTTTGTATAATCTTGCTGATAATGTTGTTCAAGGGCACTTTCATCCTGCCATTGTTCATATAAAAATAGCTGTGTTTCACTTTGATTTGTGTGGACGTCAAATTGCAAGCAGCCTTCTTCTTTTCGAGTAGCCCCTAATATTCCAAGGATAGCTTTTTTTGCATATTTAAAATATTGGGGCTTTGGTGTAATGGTGGCAAAGATACAATGCACAGAGCAGTCCTTAATCAAAACAATATAGTTACCATGGTAACTACATGCACTAAGTTGTCAAGCAGATATGTTTTTTGTCTATTTATGCCATGGCTTTTTATATTCAGACTCGTTAAGCAGTTAACACCTCAATTTGACTACCCGCTCTGCCTGATTTCACATCAACTCGCAGGGCCATTTGACTTTTTAACTCACTAACATGGGAAATGATCCCAATCATGCGGCCAGTGGATTGCAAATCGATTAAAGTGCGGATGGCTAAATCTAACGACTCAGAGTCTAAACTACCAAACCCTTCATCTATAAATAATGTATCCAGTCGAATACCACCTGAATAGGACTGCACCACATCAGACAAACCCAAGGCTAATGATAAGGCAGCCATAAAGGACTCTCCCCCTGACAGAGTGGCAACAGGACGCGATTTGCCGGTGTAGGCATCATCTACTTCCAGTTCAAGTCCAGATGCTTTGTTGCCTTTCGCACGCTCTTCCTTGCGAATAAGTTGATATCGGCCTTTACTCATTAACGACAATCGCTGTGAAGCCTGTATCAATACATCATCTAACAAGACACTGAGCACAAATCGCTGCAAACTAACTTTATCACCGGTGAGTCCGTTAGATACCTCGTATAAGGTTCCTACGGTTTGATATTGCACTTCAAGTGCTTGGTTCTTTTTATGGGCAGCAATTAACTTGGTTTGCACCGAAAGAAGCTGATTTTTGCGCTCTTCTAATTCCCGCCATATGCGATCTTTTTCATTAAGCACTGAATTAGCCAAGGCAAGTTCGTCTTGGATCACAACAAGGTTAGGTTTGCTTTGGGCGGTTAACTCAGATTTAAGTTGGGAAACCGCTCCGGTTAAATTATCCAGCCTAGTTTTAAACTCTTCAATATTGGTTTGTAACTCAAGTTGTTGTTGATCACTTAGTTGCGCGGCTAAAAAAGCGTCTTCATTAATAAACTCACTTGCCCCTAAAGCGGTTTCCCAATTTTTTTCGGCCTCTCGACTTTCGGTTTCCAACTCAGCTAAATTTGCCTGTAATGCCTGGTTGTTGGCATGACCTTGGTCGAATTGAGATTGGGCGACTTCTTTGTCTTGTCGAGCAGACACTAAGGCCTCATTAAGCTGACTAATCTTACGTTTTAGACCATCTATATTGGATTCTAGCTCGGAAATATTACGTTGCTGAGAGGGGACTTGTTTTTCAAGTTGCGCAACATTCGCTTCAGCTGTGATCAAACCTTTCTCATCTACCGCTGCTTGGTCTTGCAAACCAGAGAGTTTAGCTTGGTACTCTTTGAGTGTGTTTTTATTGTTTTCTAGGTTTTCAGCTACAGTTGTCAGGTTTTTTTGAACCCTTAATAACTCACTGACTTTGTGCTGCTGAGTGTCGTGCTCAGTTTGCATCTCTTCTATGCTTTTAGATGCAATATCGCCTAACTCTTGGTTTAGGGAATCAATTAAGCTCTGTTTAACGGTTTCCTTGCTGACAGCGTTATCTAATAGTGCTTTTGCCTTATCTCGCGTGTTAGTTGCTTGTTGTTCTAGGGCTCTAACCTCATCGACTTTTTCTTTGCTGGTGAATTCAATAACACCTTGTGTCGTGGCAATATTAGGGTGCTGCAAACTACCACACACAGGACATGCCTCTCCGTCTTCTAACTCTTGGGCCAAAATAGCCGCTTGACTAGCATGCCAAGAAAACTCGGTTTTTTTAACTAAGCGTGAACTGTCTAATAAGCTATTTTGGGCTGAATCATAATCACGTCTGGCCAGAGCACTTTGCTGTTGCAGTTGCTTTAATTCGTCCCGTAATTTCTGTAAATTTTTACCCTTGGTCAAGTTTTGACTTAACTTTTCAAGTAATAGTTGTTGTGCTGCGATGGCGCTTACTTGCTCTGAAAGTTGCTGCCATTGTTGTTCTAAACCCATTATTTGTGAACTGATAGTGTCTATCTGACCTTGTTGCTTATTAAGTTTACTTTTACTCTCCGTCGCCTGTGATTGGGCCTTTTCTTTTAACACTGTGGCGGCGTTTAAGTTTTGCGCCACTTTTAAAAACTGTTCCAGTTGATTGAGTTGTTTTTGCACAGACTCAACTTGTTGCTGCTCAACTTGTGCGGCGCTAAATCTTTCTACTGCTTGTTTTAACTGGGCGTCATATTGGCTTAATGCCGATTGACTGTTAGCTAATTTTTCCTGCCCTTGAGCTAGTTTTGATGCCACGCTCTTTTTGTCTTTAAAAAGAGGTGCTAACTTTTGTGCAACTTGAGCAAGCCTCAGCTGTTGTTTTAGCTTGTCGAACGCGGGAATGGATTCTTTAAGTTGTTCTAACTCATGACTTTTCAACTCAAAGTCGGTGAACTTTTTAACTAATTGATTAGCCGCTTCTAAGGCTTTTTCCGTTTGTTTAACCTGGCTTTGTGCATCTTGTTTTTGAGTAAATGCCAGTACAAGTTCTGGTTTTATCTGCACAATGCTTGTTTCAACCTGCTCTTCTGAGTTAACGTCAGCACTTTGCAATATGCCTTTTATTTGGTTCTGATGTTGCTCCACCGCTTTTTTAATCTCTGCAGCTTGGAGTTTTAAACCATCTTCAATCCTCTTATAGATGGAAGTTTGAAATAACTGGCTAAATATTTTTTCGCGATCTTTAGAGTCCGCTAACAACAATTCTCTAAACTTACCTTGAGGTAACACCATAACCTGACGGAATTGTTCAACATCTAATCCAATAAGACTTCTAATCTGGTTGTCTGCTTCTTTCACGCTAGATGAAACTAGTAGCCGATTGTTCTCGCTACCATCAAGCTCCCAAAGGCTGGCTTTGGAATTTTGCGACGTGGTGCCTTCTCCAACACTCTTAGCCCTCTCTTGCATAGGGATCCGAGAAATACGATAAGCCTTATTGCCCAAGCTAAAATCTAAGGTTACCTCGGTCAGTAAATTTATATCGGCGAAATCACAGCGCATTTGCGAGGCTGAGCGTTCAGCCCCGGTTGTTTGGCCATATAAGGCAAAACAGATGGCATCAAGTATGGAGCTTTTGCCCGCGCCGGTCGGGCCATTTATCAAAAATAAGGGGTTAGATCCCAACTCCGCAAAATCAATACATTCAGTACCAGAAAAAGGGCCAAAAGCATGTACAGTCAGTTTAAGTGGCTTCATGTTAATGTCCCTATTTGGTTAATCGATTAATTAGTTCGGAGACCAATTTATCTTGATCCTCTGACATGGCTTGGCCGGCAATTTGCGAATAGAAATCTCGAAACATATCCAGCTCCCCTTGCTTTAACGACTCTTGATTTAATTGTGTTGAGTTGGTTTCTAGCATGCCAGGTTTTTCAAGGTGCAACACATTGGGGTACACCTCTCTTAACTTACCCATGGGATCTAAGATTGCGTGCTTATCTGTTAGCCTAACTAAAAGATAATCGTCATTGTTGGGGTCGACTTTACCTTGTTCTAAAATAGTGCTTAATTCACCTTCAATAATACGCATGTCTCTGAGTGGCTTAAGCGCTAGGTGTGTCATTGATACTGGCATTTCAGAGTCGAATTCAACAAGGGTTACACCTTTTTTCTGGTGCTGCTCTGAAAAACTATATTTCATGATCGAACCAGAGTAACGGATATGTTCTTTTCCTTTAAACTGCGGACTATGCAGGTGCCCTAAGGCCACGTAATCAAAGTCGATACAAGGTTGATAACTCACTCGGTCTGCACCGCCTATTTGTAATGGTCGTTCAGAGTCAGATTCGCTGGCACCATCAATAAAACAATGGCTGATCAACACATTTTTTTGTTTGTCTGACATCACTTTTTTAATTTCTTCGACCAAGTAACTGTGAGCCTCATCATAACTGCTAACCTCCACATCAAAGGTATTTCTAACCATTGCTGGCTCACAATATGGAATACCGTAAAAGGCGACTTCAAGTCCGTCAACTTCAATAACCGTTGGTTGGGTCACTTGCTGTAATTCACCCATAATATGTAAACCCGATTGTTTCATCTGGTTGGCACCAAATCGGATTCTTTCGGCACTATCGTGGTTACCTGGGATCAAAATAGTCGGTATTTTCAACTCCATGCAAATCGTACTTAACACCCGATCTAAAAGTTCGACCCCATTGGCTGGAGGTAATGCACGATCATATATATCCCCAGCTATAATTAGCGCATCAACTTCTTGTTGTTTAATGTACTCGATCAACTGATTAAGCACATATTGTTGATCTTCAAGTAGAGAAACGTTGTGGAATTGACGGCCAATATGCCAGTCTGAGGTATGTAAAAACTTCACAAAAGTCCTTTAAAATTACGATATTGGAAATTATTAAGGGAAATAAAAAGGCGAGACCTAAGCCTCGCCTATCATACTAACTCATCGAAAGAGCGCTGAAAACGCTGTAAAGCTAGCAAACCTTATGTGATTAACTTTTTTGACTCTCGATCCAACGATCAATTTTTGCTTCAAGAATTGGCATAGGTAATGCGCCATCTATTAGCACTTGGGTATGGAACTTACGCACGTCGAACTTATCACCCAGTGCTGCTGAGGCTTTATTGCGTAACATACGGATATGTCGTTGACCTATTTTGTAAGCGAGCGCTTGGCCGCCGATTGAAATATAACGTTCAACTTCTGCAACAACATCGCTTTTGGCCATAGATGAATTGGCTAACATGTAGGCGATGGCCTCCTCTCTAGTCCAGCCGAATGCATGTAATCCAGTGTCGACCACTAAACGCATAGCACGCAATTGTTCGTCGCTTAGTCGCCCGTACCACATATAAGGGTCAGTGAAGAGCCCTAACTCTTTACCTAAGCTTTCTGCGTATAACGCCCAACCTTCAGCAAACACAGTGTAACCACCAAATTTACGGAATTTTGGAAGGGATTCTACTTCTTGCTGAATCGCGATTTGGAAATGGTGCCCGGGTGCCGCTTCATGAATACTTAGGGTTTCTAGTGAAAACTTTGGTTGGCCTTTTAGATCACGGGTATTAATATAAAAAATCCCCGGTCTCGAGCCATCCGGTGCCGGAGGCATATAACTGGCTCCTGCTTCAGAAGCTTCCCTGTATGCCTCAACCGGTTTCACCACGTAATCCGCTTTAGGAAATACTTCAAACAGTAATGGTAGTCTTTCATTAATCTTTTCTTTTACTTCTGTATAACCATCAATGATCCCTTGCTTAGAATCGAAGTAAAATTGGTCATCTGTACGCAAAAACTCGAAAAATGCAGGTAAATCCCCTTCAAAGCCGACAGTTTCTTTTACTTTAATCATTTCTGATAAAATGCGAGCCACTTCTTGCTTGCCAAATTCATGTATTTCTTCAGCGGTTAAAGGTAATGTGGTATTCGTTTCGATTCGGTATTCATACCATTTTTTACCGTTAGGAAGTGCCGATAAGCCAACAGTATCACGGCCATTTTGCAGATATTCGCCTGCTACAAATTTTGCCACCTTGGCATATGCAGGAATAATGACTTGCTTAATAACGGCAATATATTCACTTTTTAATTTAGCTTTTTCATCTTCGGATATATTTTCATTATCCTCTAACGCGGCTACTGGGCCGTAAAAAACGCTTTTGCTAACATCATCTACAACATGAGCACTTAATTGCGGTATCAGCTTTTCAATAATAGGCTTGGGATGGACTACACCTTTTTTAATGCCTTCTTGCATAGTCGTAATTACGCTGTCCATGTAAGCAGAAAAGCCAACCGAGCGCTTCATAAAGTTACGATAATCTTGCGCGGTATTAAAAGGCTGTGCACTACTGCCTGAGCCTAACATTGCAAAATAACTATGTACGCCACCGAACTGACTTATTGGCATCAAGTGTTCAGGCAATCCAAACTCTCTGATACCTACTTCAAGATCCCGTTTAAATACTTCATAGCTCAATAAATCCTGACCACTCAATTTACTTGAATCGATAGTATTAACAGACGCTAAATATTTCTTCTCAAAGGCTAAACGTTTAGCGAAAACAGCTTCCGTTAGCGGTTCATCAAATTGATCGTTATATTTAGTTTCGCCAACAAAAGTAGAATAAATCGGATTAAACGCCATACTTTCATTAAAGTAATTTTCAGTTAATTCTTGGATTTTTTTCGACTCAGCTAATTGAGTCATTTTTTCAGCCGCCACCTGATTACCCGTTGAATTGTTCGTGCTGTTACCTGCACAACCCGCTAAAGCAATTGATACAGACATAGCGATCAGTGCTTGTTTTATCGCCATCGGCTTAATTCTAATTTTCATATTTTTTTCCTGTGTTAGTGCGTGTTTTTATTGTTAGATGTCAAGCATAACAAAGCACTTCGAGACTAGCTTGATAATATAAATCCTGTAACACTTTTTATTTCTAGAAAGTGTTATAAATCATGCTCTATTTAGGCTGAATTAGGTGGAGTTTTGTTTGCCGGCCATCTAGGTAATGCACTCCGCTACTATCAAAAAATGCATTTTCCTCTAACATAATCCGAATTTCCTTTTTCCATTCTGGAATAAAAGAAGCGGCATTCAATTCGATGGAATAAGCAGTGTTGAGGTGCAAGGGATAATCACCTGTGACCGGCACACCACCTTGAGAATCCCACATCCCAAGAGTGGTTCCAGCTGCATGACCATGATAACCAATTGGGTGAGTATAAATTGAGGGTTTAATACCCTCAGCAATAGCTTGCTCTCTAGACATCTTTAGTACTTCATTTCCAGTTCGTCCTGGTTTGAAGTTATTGGTAAAAATATCTTGTAATCGATTAGCTTTTGTAAATGCCTTTTGCAGATAGTCAGGTGCATCCGTCTCACCTGGTTTTAACACATAAGCATGCTGTTGTTGATCAGAATGTAAACGCAAATAAACCAATCCGAAGTCCACGTGCAAAAGGTCACCCGCTTGAATAACCTGTTCCGCATTGCTAGCTGTAAAGGCTTTTAAATGGTCAAACTTCACTGTACTTGAGCGTTGAATTGAAACGGATGGATGAAACCAATTGGTTAATTTTAGTTCTCTGCTTTTTTCCCTCAACCACCAAACCACATCTTCCGTAGTTGTTTCTCCGGGAGTAATAACCTGATTGGAAAAAGCCTCAGCAATTAAGCGATGACCGATTTTAATTAAGCTTGGATACACTTCCAATTCTTTGCCGCTACGGGTTTCTAACCACGCGATGGCTAAATTTTGTGATGAAACCACTTTGTTGGATAGCTCGGAAGGTAAAGCGTCCATTAACTCTTGGTATTCTGTTGCACTCAGACCATCAGCTAAAGCAAAATGAGCAGATTTATTGAGGGCTATTTTTTGTGGATTTTTTTGTTTTATTAATTCCACAAGGCGTTGCCATTGGTTGGGTTGTTTTTCTTTATCCCATCCTTTTCTAAACATGCTATCGACGTCGTATCGACTTACTGCAAGACGTTCCACAGCTTGTCCATTTCCGGGATTAAACAGCACCAAAATAGTTCTGCGTCTAGCCGATAGCCAGGTTGCTGGTAACATGGTTTTTAACACTGGATCTTCGTTATACTCCCTAGATATCAAAATCCACATGTCGATCCCTTCCCGCTCCATCAACTTGGGAAGCGTTCGCTCAAGACGATCTTTGAGTATGTCATCTATTAATGCTGCACGTTCGCGCATACTCAACACTTCTTCTGAGTGGGAAGTCGCTGCGAACAAAGTGCTTACTAGAATTATCGTTAATAAAGTAACTGTCTTTATATTAATCAAAATTTGTCCTTTGCTTTTGAAAAACTACCCACTTTAGATAGTTACCTCGTTATCATCATTTTTGTAAATACTCAGTGAAATTACAACAATATATCGTCAATAAGGGAATATTTCAGGTTAGAATGTCGGCATTGCATTAATAGACATAAAAAATAATGACTCACACTAAAAAACGAATTTACGTGGCCTATACTGGCGGCACAATTGGTATGCGCCCTTCATCCCATGGTTATGTTCCAGTCTCTGGTTTTTTGACCGAGACCCTTAATAATATGCCTGAATTTCATCGCCCTGAGATGCCCGAATTTACGATTCAGGAGTATCACAGTCTAATCGATTCTTCAGACATGAGCCCCCATGATTGGCAAAACATCGCCGATGATATCAGTGCTAACTATGCCGACTATGATGGTTTTATTATCTTGCATGGTACTGATACGATGGCATATACGGCTTCAGCGCTATCCTTCATGTTAGAAGACTTAGGCAAACCAGTGATTGTGACAGGCTCGCAAATTCCCCTTGCTGAATTGCGTTCAGACGGTCAAGTAAACCTGTTAAATGCCCTTTACATCGCGGCTAACTACCCTATTTCCGAAGTATCATTATATTTCAATAACCGTCTGTTTCGTGGAAATCGTAGTCGCAAAGTTGACGCTGATGGTTTTGACGCTTTTGGCTCACCAAATTATCCAGAACTACTTAGAGCGGGAATCGATATCGAACTTATTGCTGGGAAAATCAGCCAAGACAGCCAAAAAGTAATGAAGGTCAGCCCTGTAAATGCACAACCCATAGGTGTAGTAACCTTGTATCCGGGGATCAGTGCAGAAGTCATTAGAAACACCTTACAGCAACCAGTCAAAGCGTTAATTTTATTGAGTTATGGTGTCGGTAATGCACCGCAAAACCCGGCGTTGTTAGCACAACTCAAAGAAGCCCAGCAGAACAATATTATTGTACTAAATTGCACACAATGTTTTAGTGGTAAAGTGAACATGAGTGGCTATGCAAACGGTCATGTATTGCGTGAAGTTGGAGTGGTGTCTGGACATGATATGACACCAGAAGCAGCATTAGCGAAACTACATTATCTGCTCAGTAAAGAGCTTCCAGTGGAAGAAATAAAACGTCAATTAATAACAAATTTGCGCGGTGAATTAAGTTAATTCACCGGCCAATTTTTGCATTTAATTGATAAAGTGGGATTTTACCCGTTCGAGTAACTGCCGATCTTTATCACTCGCCTCTGCAGCTAATTTCCCTTGTTGAATAAACTGTAATAGTAATGTGTCTTTATCTAGCTGTTCACCGTGTTGTAACTTATCGGTCATCATTTGTAACTGCAGATTTCTACGCAATTGAGAATCCTCTTTTGGACTTTCTTCAGATCCAAGAATCTCCAACAAAACTGCAATTTGGTTACGGTTAAAATCAGTCGCTTTATCACTAAGGTAAGCTTGTCTCCATGCTTGGGGTAACTGCTCTACTATGTCTTTAGTTTCTTGCTCACTGATTGAGCCGCCTAACAATTCGAATACGTTATCTAACATTCGGCGCTGCTTATCACTAGTCACCGATCGTTTTTTGCTGGCGAGTTGTTTCTCAATTTTGATTAATTTACTGCTAAGCGACTTTAAGACCTGTTCATTATCATCAAGACTGGCTCTAAATTGCTGCAATTGTTCAACTACTTTCTCAATAGCAGATAAACTGTCGGCACCATCTGCTCCTTGTTGAATCCCCTGCAAAGCAACTTCAGCTTCTTCAATGCCTTTTTGCAATGCTTGTTTATTGTTGTTTTGAATGGCATTGCGTTTTGCAAATAACTGGTCATTAACATGTCTAAATTGTTTCCATAATAAAGCGTCTTGTTTGCGACCAGCATTACCGATTTCTTTCCACTGATGTTGCAGCTTTTTGGCTTGCTCAATTGCTTCATTAATATCTTCATGGGTAAGCAACACCTGCGCTTTGCTAATTAGCATTTGCTTAGATTCTGCGTTGTCATGGTGGAATTGCTGAATTTGCGCTTTTAGTGGTTTGAGTGCATTTGAATATGCCTCATTGATTGTATCTAAAATCTTATAATCCACTTTACCAATACGCTTCCACTGCTGTTGAATTTGACTGACTTCTTCTTCTATTGCACTGACTGATTTCTCTTCAGTTTGCAATAATTTGCAGCGCTCGATTAATGCTAACTTTTGCAGTTCATTGTCTTTGCGTTGAGACTCCATCTCAGCGAAATGTATGCGGCAAGGTTCAAATGCTTTTTCAATCGCCATATCAAAGGCTTTGTTAAGAATAGTGTCCGCCTCTGAGTCTGTATTGCCGAGACTATTCCAAGCACTTCTTAGGCGTTTAACCTCCGCGACTTGTTGTTCAACAGGCAATGGATGCAAAGCAATAGTTTCGGCTTCTTTGAGCACTGCAGGTTTACGAGGTTGAGCAATGTACTGCTGCCAATCTTTTAGATTTTCAACTTGTTCTTTAATTGCTTGGAGTTGACGGCTAACAATATGTTGATTGCGTTCAGGAAGTTGCTCATACCAACTTGTGACTTTTTCATACAAGCCCATTGCAGCATTATATTTACCTTGGGAAATCAGTCCGTCGATGGCTCTTAACTTGGCTTTACAGCGATTTTCGTTCTGTTTTACATCATCTAAAAGCTTTTTTAATCCCGCGTTAAACGCTTTACGGCAATCCTGCCACTCAACTTCAAGTTCCTTAGGCCAACCTGAACCGTAAGGCGCAGACAACGCTTTCCAATATGATGTTTGCTCAGTTAAATACTCTTTAGAGGCACTAATCTGGCTTATATCTGTAGGCGGCTTGAGACGTTTAAATTGCTCAATAAACTCTTTACCAAGAGTCACCGCTTTTTTAAATTCAGGCAAACGTTCTAAGGTTGAACGGCATTGAATAATTTGTGAAGAAATAGATTCCCAAATTCGTTTTAGTGCAATATCGTGGGATAGTTCAGGAAATATTATAGTTAATTGTTGCTGACAATCTTGCAAAGCATGTTCATAAGCTTCCACAGCCCCAAGAGTTACCTTTTCCACATCTTGTGACAACTCTTTATTCGCTTCAGCTAAAATTAAATTCACTTTTTGTGCAATTTTTTCTAGCTGTGCATTAAGCGCTTTAAATTGCTCTGCTGCTTCGAACTTGGGTGCTAATTGTTGAATTAAGCCGGTGACTTTGTGGCTAATCTCGTCGAAGCGCGTATTTAATTGCTCTTTTGTTTCGTCTTTTAAACAAGCAAAATCTTGTTGCAGAGCAGTAAATGAATCCGTCAGTTCTCGGTTTTGTTGTTTGATTAATGCATAGTCAGATTTATCTTTTAACGCCAATAAACGAGACAGTACTAATTTTGCGTCTTTCTCAATTTCTAAGGGCTTGAGTTTTGCTTCTTCGATTTTTTGAAGCTTACTGGTAATCGCGTCTTTTACTCCACTAAAAGCCGTTCTTTTTAACGCTTTATTTAGAGTAGCCTCATCATCTATCAATGCCAATAAACTCAGTTGTACCTTTTCATTATTGCTATTGATAAATTGTTGTTTGGTGACATGGGGCTTATTTAGCTTGTTTAATACCTTGAGCAATAAACCAGACTCATCATTTTTAACCGATGGTAATTGCAGCAGCTTTTCCAACAATGAATTACTTTTGCATTCAGCAATAAATCTTTGTCTTTCCTGGTCGGTGATCAACAAATCACCTTGTTCAAACAAAGCATTTTCCACTGTGATCTGTGCCCGTTTCTTAACCCGTTCAGACTTGGCTGTTTCAGCCATTTTACACCACAGCGCGAAACTATTTAGTCGCGTTAAAGCAGCCAAACTTACATTTGGATCTTCGTCATTAAAGGCGAGCTCGTGTAATTGAGTCTTATGTTGAGATTCTTCTGGGATTAAGTTTGCAATTGCTTGGATTCTAACTTGCGGATTAGGATCCTGATATTTGGGTCGAAAAAAGTGTTTAAAAATCATCCTGCTTGAACCGTGCTATGCTGCTTTGTGGAGCAAACTGCTCTTTAAGTTGTTGACGGCTTTTATGATTAATTTGGCCATCAGCATTTAACGTCATATGTTGATCAAGTTTTAAAACTTTAACCTGATACATCATAACCGCTTGCATGCTGCTCTCTCGTTGGCTTTCTGTCAAGGGCAAACCATCAAGCCATTTTCCCGTTTCCACTGCTTGTAGCAGCTTTTCATAGGTATCTTTTGTCATTGACGACACTAACGCATCTATACTCACTAATTAGCTCGCTTTATAAAAATTAATCGAATTCGATTGACCACGTACCAAACAAAACCAGTAACGGAAACGGCAATCGCCATAGTATGTTGCAGGTCACCGGGTTGCGCACCACCCCAATACATAAAACCAAAGCCAGCCACAAACATCAACATCGCCAGCAAAGACTGGTTTTGTATACTGTGTTGTTTCTTAAATTTGTTTAAATTCTTTTTTCGTAACAGATCTTCAGCAGATGCATCGCCCACCGGAAAATCACAATGGGAACAAGTATCCGCTTTATCGGAAATTTTCTTATTGCACGAAGGGCAGTCTATCAGTGCCATATTTATACTCCAAATACACGTTGACGGTAGTTTTACCTCCGTCAACGCTACACAAATCGATTATTGCTTATATTTTACTAAATCAGGATTTATTTTCTTTATTAAATCTTTCCCAATAATCCTTAACCGAACTTTTCATCTCTTTACTGAGCATTAAAATACCAAACAAGTTCGGTAAAGTCATGACAACGATAGCGACACTTGCCAATGTCCAAACTAACTCAGTGTCTGAAAATGAAGCCCAAACAAAACCGGCAACATAAACCACTCGGTATGGCATTACTGAGCGCGGCCCGAGTAAATAAGTCATTGCCCTATCACCATAATAAGACCACGCGATGGCAGTCGAAAAGGCAAACAACAGTAGTCCAACAGAAACTATGTATTGGCCAAAATCACCGAAAAAGCCTTTAGTAAATGCAATAGTGGTTAAGCGCGCCGAGTGTACCAAAGATTTCCCGGTTAAAATCAAGTTTTCTTTTACAATGCTGCCATCCACTATTTTGACTGAGCCGGTGAATAAATCTTCGTTTCCACCCACGGTAAACATCACATCTTCAGCCAAAGAACGAGCATGAATAATCGTAAAACCACTACTCACCGCTTTGCCAGATACAACTTGAATATCACCATTGTATTTTTCAACGCTTGAACTACCGATATTATTTAAATAGTGGTACAAGTTTTCTCTGTCTTGTGGATCTTCTTCAGAGTAACTACCCGCGACTATTTCTAAACTGGAGCGTTCGAATTGGTTGATATGTTTATCTTTCCAAACACCAGAAGATAAAATAACGAGACCGGTCAAAGTACAAATAACGATAGTATCGATAAACGGCTCTAATATTGAAACCATACCTTCAGACACAGGCTCTTTGGTTTTTGCTGCCGCGTGAGCGATGGGAGCTGAACCTTGACCCGCTTCATTGGAAAATAAACCACGATTCACACCTCGGTTAAATGCATACGCAATAGAAGCGCCTAAGAAGCCTCCCGTTGCTGCTGAACCAGTAAACAAATCTGAGAATATTGACGTAAATGAAGGTCCGATATTTTCTAAATTGGCGAAGATTACGGCTAAAGCTCCGATTAAATAAATCAGCGCCATAAAAGGCACAATTTTAGATGTAACCGCTGCTATACGTTGAATTCCACCTAAGATGACTAACGCAAGTAGAATCCCTAGTACACTACCAACAATCCAAGGTTCAAAGCCGAAGGTCTCTTCAATACTAGTGGCAATACCATTACTTTGCGGTAAATTACCTGTACCGAAAGAACTGATTACCGTTGCAATCGCAAATGCCACCGCTAACCACTTCATATTGAGACGTTTATCCATGTAATACATGGGGCCTCCAGCCATAGTGCCATCTTCGGTTTTTTCGCGATATTTATGAGAAAGGGTCACTTCAACAAATTTGGTAGTCATACCAAAAAATGCAGTCGCCCACATCCAAAACAATGCTGCTGGTCCACCGAGGAAAATAGCAAATGCTACACCACTAATATTTCCGGTACCGACAGTACCGGATAAAGCTGTAGTTAAGGCTCTAAAATGACTGGTATCACCGGGAGAATCATCACTATCAAACTTACCGGTAACCACTTTCCACGCATGCTTAAAATAACGTATTTGCGGAAAACCTAGAAAAATTGTAAAAAACAGACCTGTTCCCAACAAGATAAATGGAAACAGAGCATTGCCCCCTAAAAAACTATCTAATAGCTTTAAAAAATCATGAAAAACTTCCAAACGACTCCCCTTTTTTTATTGTTATATCGTGTTTAATACAAGTTTCTAATTGTGTTTTATTTCACTAACGTAAATCATCAATCACAGCATTCACGGCTACGAGTAAATCTTCACCTAACTGTTTGCATCTTTCTGGAGACCAGCCATAAGCCGCATCTGGCAAAAGCGCATTATCTTTAAATGGCATTTCCAAGGTATAAGCTAAACAATCATATAATTGTCCAACCGCATTAGTCGCCACTGTCATATTACCTTCACCAGGTGCATCTTTGTCGTAACCAAACTCATCTTGGAATTCCGGTGTGACCGTTAAAAAAGCTGACTTAAACGCATTTTCTAACTTTTCGATTCTTTTACTGTAGCCGGGATTTCCTTCAGCACCGGCGACAAAATTATAAGGTAACGATTCGTCTCCATGAATATCTAAAAACAGATCTACCCCTGTCTCACGCATTTTCTGCATAACCAAAAAGACTTCAGGGCTTTTTTCTAAACTAGGAGATTGCCATTCTCTATTCAGGTTTGTGCCAACTGCATTAGTGCGCAAATGACCACGAACGGAACCGTCTGGGTTCATGTTAGGCACAACGTAAAATATTGCTTTGTCTAGCAATCTTCTGGCCACTCCGTCATCAGGATCGAAAAGACGCATTAATAGCCCTTCAATTAACCATTCAGCCATGGTTTCGCCGGGATGTTGTCTTGCTGTTATCCAAACTACGGGTTTTTCTTCTTCGGCTTGCCCTATTTCTAACACTGACATGTCGCGACCATCCAATGTTTCACCTAAATGGTGCAATTGACAATCGTCATTCACTTGGGCGTTAGCTAATAAATCTAAATGTCGTTCGTAACTGTAGGGTGCAAAGTAAGCAAAGTAGGTGTGTTTATGCTCTGGGGTGAAGGAAATAGTTAGATTGTCACCATCAAAGACACTGTCGACTCTAAACCATTCCTGTCGGTCGTAAGACGCTACAGCTTGATAACCTTCCCACCCTTCAGGATAGGCGGATTTAGCCAAGTCACTAATTTTAATCTTATGCTCTAAAAAGGAAGTGGAATCTAATTTAAAATGAAACCATTGATAAAATTCAGACTGGTTGTCATTTCTTATTTGTAATTCGATTTGTTTTGGATTTTCTGCGTTGATTACGACGATATTGCCAGAATCAAAATTGCTGCTTATATTCACATTCAGACTCACTGATATTTTAACCGACATCAATCTACCATAATCTGATAAAAAATGGGTTAGGCTGAACCACTAATTTAGATAAAAAAATCAAATTGGCTCATAAATATAAATAACTAAAAGAGAAGTATTTCGCGCGGGGATATCGAGTAAAACAGCTTGCCGCCCTAATCAAATGGACTTTCTGACCAAAACGGCAAATCTGTGTATTTAATTTTTTAAGCTGGAATTGTTGGGTAAGTTAAACCTGCCATAGCTTGCACTACGCGCATAACCTGACAACTATATCCAAACTCATTATCATACCAAACATATAAGGTAGCACGATTACCTGCAACGATAGTGGCTTGCGAATCAACCACTGATGCTGCTCGTGAACCAACTAAGTCAGTAGATACAATTTCAATAGATGAAGTAAAATCTACCTGGTGTTGCAATGAAGAAAACAATGAAAGGTCGCGCAAGAAATTATTCATTTCCTCTTTATCTGTCGACTTATTCAAATTTAAATTCAAAATAGCTAGAGATACATTTGGCGTTGGTACACGTATCGCGTTGCCGGTTAATTTACCTTCTAACTTCGGATAGGCTTTGGATACGGCCTTTGCTGCGCCTGTTTCCGTAATAACCATATTTAATGCTGCACTGCGACCACGTCGCTCTGCTTTGTGGAAATTATCGATTAGGTTTTGGTCATTGGTAAATGAGTGAACCGTTTCAACATGACCGTTTTCAATACCAAACTGCTCATCTAAGGCTTTTAATACTGGTGTAATAGCGTTAGTTGTACAACTAGCGGCCGACAGAATAGTATCGTCGCTGGTAATATCACTATGGTTTACACCGTAAACAATATTTTTAACGTCGCCTTTTCCTGGTGCGGTCAAAATAGCCTTTTTAGTGCCTTTCGCTTTTAGGTGTAGACCTAAACCGTCGCGGTCACGCCAAATACCCGTATTATCAATGACAATGGCATCTTTTATACCAAATTGAGTGTAATCAACACTGTCTGGGGAGTCTGCGTAAATAACTTGAATAAATGAACCATTCGCTTTTATAGCATTGCGTTCGTGGTCAACTGTTATGCTGCCACTAAATGGACCATGAACAGAATCTCTGCGTAGTAAGCTGGCACGCTTTTCTAAGTCACCGTCTTTTCCGCCACGAACGACAATGGCTTTTAGGCGTAACTTATTGTTTTTACCTTGACGCTCAATAAGCAATCGAGCCAACAGTCTTCCAATTCGACCAAAGCCGTATAAAACCACGTCTTGAACTGGGTGATTATCTTGCTTTCCTGCAATACTAACTAGCTGTTCATCTAAGTAGGACTTGATGTCCATATCTTTAAATTTATCATCGTGATGATATGCGTAAGCTAATTTACCTAAATCAATGTGTGCAGGTGCTAATTGAAGCTTGCTCATTTCTTCTAGAATTGGCCAACTTTCTCTTAGTCGAAGTTTATCACCTGTATGACGTCTAACTTTACGGTGAGATTTTATAATGTCGATAGCGCTGGCACCTAACATAGGTCTTCCAAAAATCGAGATTTCAACAGCGCTGTCACGATATAATTTACCAAGTACAGGCTGCATCAATTCAGCGTATTCTTGACGCTCTTGCCAACTGCCCATGAGTTCCTGTTCAAACTGCTGATTCATTCTTTACTACCCTAATTTGTTAATAGCATCAAAAAACGCGGGTATTCTAAAGGTAGTTATGCATATCACCAAACTGGTATAAAGTTTCAATTTTTAGACAAAATAGTAATGAAAGCAGGTATTGAATGTAATTTTACCTCATAAATTTCCGTTATGAAGGAGAACAACGCCTTATGCAGGAAATTAGCTAGGAATTCCTGTAAAAATATTACAAAAATTATTTCTAACTATTTTAAAAAACTGCGATTTATTCCGCTTTTTCAGGGGAAAACCTAACGGAAATAGAATTAACGCAATATCGTTGCCCTGAAGGTGCTGGTCCATCTGGAAAAACATGACCTAGGTGAGCATCACAATTTTTGCACACTATTTCGATACGCTGCATGCCCAAAGTGTTATCTTCATGAAATGCAACATTATCGTGTTTAGTATGGGCAGAAAATGAAGGCCAACCACAACCTGAATCAAATTTGTCTTCAGAAGAAAAAAGAATACTGCCACAACAAGTACAGGTATAGTCCCCACTCTCTTTATTATGTAGCAACTCACCAGTAAAGGGTCTTTCAGTGCCTTTTTGACGGCATACTCTATACTCTTCTTCGCTTAACTTTTCTCGCCATTGCTCATCGGTTAATTTCATCACTATCTCCAAAGTAAACCTTAATACTGATTAATTACAGCTTCGTTTAAATACAGTAACACTTCGATAAGCTTGCAGGAATACATTCGATATTTTGGTTTTAGGTTGTAACGAGGGCTTCTTGTATCGCGTATCAAGTTCTAAGGTCCAAATTCCGCTTGGTAATTGAAAACGTACATCATGATCGTAGGTATTAAAAATCATCAACAAATGTTCGTCTGTATGTTTGGGGCATCCTTTCAATTCAACTGCAAAAGATTGTTTATGGGGATCTTGCCAATCAGAATCCAATTTATTTTCACCATCCGGTCGATACCAGTTTACTTCATCAACGTTATGGTGAAGGTTATACTCATCATCTTTTAACGCCAAGTCAGTTAAAATAATGCTGCTTTTTCGCAATGCTATCACTTGTTTACAGAATGCTAAAAAGTCTTGTTGTAATTCGTTTAATTGCCACTGAGACCAATTTACTTCGTTATCCTGACAGTAGGCGTTATTATTCCCTTGTTGTGTGCGGCTCAGTTCATCGCCGCCTAGCACATGGGGAATACCTTGGGAAAGTATTAAGGTCGCGAATAAATTACGTTTTTGTTTTTCGCGCAAAGCTATAATATTTTCGTCCTTTGTTGGCCCCTCAACGCCGTAATTAGCAGATAAGTTATGTCCATGACCATCTCGGTTATCTTCTAAATTGGCTTCGTTATGCCGACTCGAATAGCAAACTAAATCATGTAACGTAAATCCGTCATGATAAGTCACATTATTCACTGACGAATGAATTGAGCGCCGACCTTTTGGAAAAATATCTCTAGACCCTAATAAGCGAGTTGCAAATTCGCCGGTTAAACCGACATCACCTCGCCAAAAACCTTTTACCGTATCTCTGAACTTGTCGTTGACTTCTTGCCAGTTGGCAGGGAATTCTCCCAAACGGTAGCCACCATGGCCAATATCCCAAGGTTCAGCTATCAACTTAACGCCGGCTAAGATGGGATCTTGGCGCAATGTGGTTAAAAAACCTGAAGTGCTTGAAAATTCATAAGGATCTCGCCCTAACCCAGCGGCCAAATCAAATCTAAAGCCATCCACGCCCATATAACTAACCCAATACCGCAATGCATCCATCGCCATCTTCATGACATAAGGTGAAGCCGTATTGACACTATTGCCGCATCCAGAATAATTGACGTAATGCTCGAAATTCCTAAGATCGTGTTGATCTTTTTCAAACAGATAAAAAGACGCATTATCAAATCCCTTAAACGACAATATTTGGCCATCAAAGCCCCCTTCCGCGGTGTGATTAAATACCACGTCCAAAATTACCTCTAATCCCGCTTCGTGGTATTTGTTCACTAAGGTTTTGAATTCAGCAATAGGGTTATCAATGGCATAGCGCATCTCAGGGCAGAAATAATTAATTGGATTATACCCCCAATAATTTGTCAGTCCCTTTTCAGTAATATAAGGCTCTGGCATAAACGCCATAACAGGTAAAAATTGTACGGCTGTAACCCCCAGTTCTTTTAAATGCTGAATAATTGCTGGTTGGCAAGCACCAAGATACGTGCCTCTTAGGTTTTCAGGAACATCGGGATGGAGTTTTGTCAGGCCCTTAACATGGGCTTCGTATATGATAGTTTCACTCAACGGAGTGCGAGGTCTTTGGTGGTCGTCGGTTAAAGGCGGATTATTATCAGCCACAACCACACACTTGGGCATCATTAACGCGCTATCACCTTCATATTTTTTGCGGTTCCAATGTAGCGCGCGATTTAATTGCTTTGCGTATGGATCGATCAATAATTTTTCTGGATGGAAACAGTTACCATTACAGGGTTTGTTCTCGCCTTGGGTGCGATAGCCATATAACTGGCCTGCTGTAACACCTTCGATATGGCCGTGCCATACTTCACCCGTTTTTGCTTTCAATTCAAAATATTCTATTGGTTCTTCAGTGTCTTGCTTAAAAAGACAAAGCAACACTTGTTGAGCATTTGGACTGTGGACTGCAAAATTACAGCCCGTTTCTGTTAAAGTCGCACCTAAAGGAAGGCATTCACCTTCGCTTACTGAAAAACCATGTTGTTTTGAATTAGCCAAATTTTCACTCTGTTATCTGTAACATCAATGTAGCCAAAGGAGGCATATTAATACGAATAGAATAAGGTTGATTATTCCATTTTACCGCTTCGGATTGTACATTTTTAAGTACTTTGTAACCACTACCCCAATATTTTTTGTCGTCAGAATTAAGTATTAAATGGTATTCACCTTCTTCAGGAACCCCTACTCTAAATTCATCCCTTGGTACTGGCGTAAAGTTACTCACCGCAATCACCGTTTGCTGCCCATTTTTAGACTTTCTCAATAACGAAAGCATAGATTGCTCAGCATTCCCATGATCGATCCACGCGAACCCATCAGGGTCATGGTCACTTTCATATAGCGCTGGATAAGTGCGATATAGGTTATTTAGATCTCGATACAAAGATTGAATGCCTTTGTGTTTATCAAAATTAAGCAAATCCCATTGCAATGAAGCGTCATGATTCCACTCAGAACTTTGGCCAATTTCATTGCCCATAAAATTCAATTTTTTACCTGGGTGGGCATACATAAAGCCAGCATAGCATCTTAGATTGGCGGCTTGCTGCCATTCATCTCCAGGCATCTTTCTTAGTAATGCCCCTTTACCATGCACTACTTCATCGTGGGAGATAGGAAGAACAAAGCTCTCACTAAAGGAATAAACCATACTGAAGGTTATTTCACCATGATGATAACGTCGGTAAGAAGGGTCTTTACTGATGTAATGCAACGAATCGTGCATCCACCCCATATTCCATTTAAACCCAAAACCTAACCCACCTTCGAATACGGGTTTAGACACTTTAGGAAACGAAGTCGACTCTTCGGCGATGGTCATTGCCCGAGGGAACTTCTCATAAACCGCTCTATTCATCCATTGTAAAAAGCTGATCGCTTCGTAATTTTCGTTTCCACCATCAACATTGGGGACCCATTCACCGTCTTTACGGGAATAATCCAAGTACAACATTGATGCTACAGCATCTACGCGCAGTCCATCAATGTGGAAATGCTCTATCCAAAACAATGCGTTGGCCACCAAAAATTGACGCACTGTATCTTTACCAAAATCATAGATACAAGAGTTCCAATCTGGATGCCAGCCTTTACGCGGATCTTCGTACTCGTAAACATGAGTACCATCGAAACGAGCTAATCCGTGACCATCTTCGGGGAAATGCGCCGGTACCCAATCGATTATAATGCCAATACCATTTTGATGGCATTTATCTACGAAAAATTTAAAGTCGTCGGGATCGCCAAATCGACTAGTGGGTGAAAACAAGCCTACAGGTTGATATCCCCAAGAGCCATCGAACGGAAACTCAGAAATCGGCAATACTTCCAGATGAGTATACCCCATGTCTTTCACATAAGGGATAAGGTCATCGACCAATTCGCGGTAACTTAAATAGGTTTTATCTGGATCAGTTGGTCGCTTCCAGGAACCTAGATGCACCTCATAAATACTCATTGGCTGTAAGTATTTATCTGCTTTTGATTGCTCTATCCACTCAGCGTCATTCCATTGATAATCATTTTGATTAAATATAATTGATGCGTGAGATGGATACTGTTCAGCACTAAAACCCACAGGATCAGCTTTGTGAGGCAGTTGATTGCCATTCGCATCTTTAATTTGATATTTATATCGTTGGCCGGCAGATAAACCTGGAATAATTAAAACCCAATAACCCATTGACGTTTTTTGCATCGGATGGCAACTGCCATTCCAATAGTTAAAATCACCAATAACAGATACAGCCTTAGCGTTAGGCGCAAAGACCGCAAATCGAGTTGCCTCTATTTTTTTATCCAGTCCAACGTCTAAAGATATTAACTGTGCCCCCAATTGCTGATACACATTTTCAGGGGCATGATCAACATAGTGCACCGCATGGAATGCTTGTTCTTGAAACTGATAAGGGTCTATAAGGTCATAGGTAGTTTCTTTAGTTTCCACTTTCAAACCATAAACCAAATCTTCTTTGACCTTTTTAAACTGACCACAAAACAAATCTGTTTTGTTTTTTCGCTTTAGCTTGCCAACGTTTTTTCCAGAATCTAAGTCAAACACACTGACATTTTTTGCTCCGGGTAACCAAACATTAAATTGGGTTATTTCTTCAATGGTTTTTTTACCTAAAAATTCAAATGGTTCAGTACAATTAGCTTGCTTTAATTCTTCTTCTATTAACATTGATTCGCCTTATGGGTTAACGTCAGTTCAAAATATAGAACCTTAACCGTTTAAGTAAAGTATAATTACAGAATTACTTTGCGTTGTCTCTAGCCTTCGTTAGCTTTTTCGCTAAAAGCACAATATCGGGATCAGAGAATATTTGCTCTAAATCCTGATTTAGTTTGCGCTTCCAGTTTGGATATTCTTTGAAAATACCAGGTATGTTGACAGGTTTATCCATTTGTAACCAGTCTTCAAGTTGCAAACTGAGTAATGCGCTAGACCCAGTTGCCATATGCACCTGCATGTCATAGTTTAACTCTTTGCTCATACCAAGATGATCTACTTGACGATCCATCCATTCGGGAATGGCATGGTGTCCATGCAGACTATTCAAGATTTGCTGCTTATTACTGTGTCTACTGGCATACAGCCCCGACAATATTTCCTCAGTAGGATACAACCCCAGTTCTTTGCCAAGTTCTAAATCGTGACAATGCCAATATCCCGACAACGTTGGCATATCATGGGTGGTTAACGTTGACATAGATTGAACCGGATAATCTGATGGAGAATAAAAACCGCCGTCTTTAGCTTGTTCAAAAAAGAACACACGGTAAGAGTAAACACCGTTATCAGCTAATTTACTGCGGATTTCTTCAGGTACGGTTCCTAAGTCCTCACCAATGACTAAACTTTGATGACGCTGGCTTTCAAGGGCTAAGATACCTAATAAATCATCTACAGGATAATAAACATAGCCGCCATCTTTTGCATTGTCACCTTTTGCTACCCACCACAAACGAAGTAACGCCATCACGTGATCAATTCTTAACGCTCCGGCAGACCTCATATTTGAATCAAACAAATCAATAATAGGTTGATATTGCTGATGATAGAGTTTCTCTGGATCCATTGGAGGCAAGCCCCAGTTTTGTCCTAACGGACCAAGCACATCAGGCGGCGCGCCTACGCTAGCATCTGTGCAATACAAATCTTTATTTCCCCATATCTCTGCGCTGCCTTCACTCACACCAACAGCCAAATCACGATAAATACCAATAGACATGTTATTTTGTGTTGCGACTTGATTAGCTGCTTCTAGTTGCAGCGCGGCTTGCCATTGCAAAAACAAGTAAAATTTGACACGTTTTGCATTCTTTTTAACAAATTTAGATACCGCTGGCGACTGAAAATCAGCATATTCTTTGGGAAAAACAGGCCATCCCCAAGAGGGTTTTCCTTGGTTAGCCAAGTGCTCTTGCAAAGCATCATATGTGGCTAACATTTGCAGACTATCCCCCCCCTCTTTCACAAACTGTTTAAAGGCTTTATTCTGCTTAGTATTTTTACTTAAAAAGTGGCTATTTTGATTATCAAATACACGCTCAAGGGCACCTAATTTTAATTGAGTGACCGCTTCGTAATCCACATATTCCAAACTGCGCACATGATCTAGGCGCGATTGAAATTCTGCATTATTCACCAATTCTTGTACATCAGGACAGTTATAACCATCAATAGCTGTCACATCTAGATATATAAAATTAAGCCAACGTCTGGAAGAAGGTCCATAAGGGCTGCACGCATCTGGATTTGCTGGATAAAGTGCATGAATAGGATTCAAACCAATAAACTGTGCACCGTTTTTAGCAGCAGACGCAATCAATTGAGCCAAATCAGAGAAGTCTCCAACGCCCCAGTTATTTTCGCTTCGAAGGCAGTAAAGCTGTACGCTTAACCCCCAGACTTTGCGGCCATCTAGAATCGATTGAGGATGATAACAAGAAGAAGGTGCCATTATCATTCGCATTGCTGCAATCTGATCACCGTCATCCGCCAACAGTTTGAGTTGATGGTAACCTAGTGGTAAAGAATGATTTAGTTTAATTAGGTATTCTTGAAACTCTATATCTTCAATAATAGTCGCGTTGATTAAATCACCATCTATAGGTACAAACTTTTGTTGTAATGTACTTTTGTCTTCACAGTCGATGGCGATGACAAAGTCATCATTAACTAATTCTATTGGAAGCCTAACCGTAATAAATAACTCATCCGTATCACGATTTACTTGAACTGGATTAAGTGGAGACATCCAAATTTGTTGAAACTCTGTTTCTACCTGAGCGATTAACGATTCCTCGTCATCAACTTGGTAACCCATGGCGCTCAATAATTTGCGTTTACTTTGTTGTTTAACTATTTCGGGTTTGCCCCATGCATCAATGTAGTTCGATTCTACACCTTTTATATCTACAAGCTTGTCGATAAGAGGAGAAGTCATGCCGCTTTGTGTCCTATTAATATAGTACTTTGACGAGTTTTAAGAATAGCCTCGTCTCATATAAAACTGAAATTTTACTTAATAAGTGGTAAATGTGCGTTGATATATTGTCAATTTTTTCATTTACTACCTAAGTAGCGAATTTAAAGACTCACCATCATGCTTGATTAAATCCCTATTCATTGATCTTCAAAGACTATTAAATAGAACTTCGTTTCTCAAGTCTATATGAAGTTAACAGACCAACAAGGTACTAATTTTACCCCACAGACTCTGTTATGATGGTGTCTACATTATCCGTCATAATGTTAATAAATCGTTATTGAATACGTTTGCAGTGAATATATCGTAATAAAACAACAAATTTCAGGGTTTTTTTTGCCTTATAGGCAATTATGATCCATAATTTTTGTAATTATCTTACAACCAAATGTGAAATTGAGGAACCTTCATGGCAATCAAAATTGGAATTAATGGCTTTGGCCGAATTGGACGGTTTGTATTTAGAGCTGCATGCGAACGCTCTGATATTGAAGTTGTAGCAATAAATGATCTTCTAGATCCTGATTATATGGCTTATATGCTTCAGTATGATTCTACGCACGGAAAATTTAATGGCACTGTTGAAGTAGTTGACGGTCATCTAGTCGTAAATGGCAATACAGTACGCGTAACTTCAGAGCGTGATCCTGCTGACCTTAAATGGAATGAAGCGGATGTTGATGTGGTAGTGGAATGTACAGGTTTATTCCTTACCGATGAAACTGGACGTAAACATATACAAGCCGGCGCTAAAAAAGTGGTCTTTTCTGCACCGTCTAAAGATGCGACTCCTATGTTTGTTATGGGTGTTAATCATGAGACATACGCAGGTCAGGACATTGTTTCTAACGCCTCTTGTACAACCAATTGTTTAGCGCCATTAGCAAAAGTACTGAATGATAAGTTTGGTATTGTTGACGGTCTAATGACCACTGTTCACGCAACAACAGCTACGCAAAAAACGGTAGACGGTCCATCGCACAAAGATTGGCGTGGCGGACGTGGTGCAAGTCAAAATATTATCCCATCTTCAACTGGTGCTGCTAAAGCAGTGGGGAAAGTAATTCCTGCATTGAACGGTAAATTGACCGGAATGGCATTTAGAGTACCAGTGGCTGATGTTTCAGTAGTTGATTTGACAGTTAATTTAGAAAAGCCAGCTACTTACGATGAAATTTGTGCCGCAATGAAAGAAGCTTCTGAAGGTGAACTAGCCGGAATTTTAGGTTACACCGAAGATGCAGTGGTATCGCAAGACTTTATTGGCGATGTTAGAACATCTATTTTTGATGCTAAAGCCGGTATTGCTCTAACCGACACTTTTGTAAAAGTCGTTTCATGGTACGACAATGAAATTGGCTACTCCAATAAAGTGCTTGATTTAGTGGCTCACATCAGTAAATAAGTTTAATAAAATTTTTAAACGTAATAAAGCGACCTTATGGTCGCTTTTTTTATGTTATTCCAATCTACTTTAGTTAATAATTCTTATAGATCATATTATTACCCATCCCAAGGGTATTAATAATTACAATGTTTAAAATAGGTATTTGAGTATGAACACACCATCTAGTATCTCCACCAGTAAAAGAGGTGAGAACGATATATTGGAAATCAACAATGATTTTGCGAAAGCGACAATTTCTTTATTTGGTGGGCATATTCTAAGTTACATTCCCAAAACAGATAATATAGACAGACTTTGGGTCAGCGACGCTGCGATATTTGATAACAAAACAGCAATACGAGGTGGGATTCCAGTATGCTGGCCTTGGTTTGGCGATGGGCATAAACAAAATAGAGATGACCTGCCCGCTCATGGATTTGTCCGCAACCAAATTTGGTCTTTGGACTCAGCCGAAGAAAATGACCAGGGTACACAATTGGTATTGACGCCCAAATCCACACAAGGGCCTGGATGGGCATTTAAAACCACTTTAAAACTCAAGGTTACTGTGGGTAAAACCTTGGTGCTAGAATTGATTACACGCAACATGGACGCTGAAGATATTCATCTTGGGTGTGCACT
Organism: Aliiglaciecola sp. NS0011-25; assembly: GCF_040370605.1. NCBI lineage: Bacteria > Pseudomonadati > Pseudomonadota > Gammaproteobacteria > Alteromonadales > Alteromonadaceae > Aliiglaciecola > Aliiglaciecola sp. NS0011-25. The sequence goes on along the minus strand of NZ_BAABWR010000002.1, from coordinate 80,215 downwards.
ACATACGTATTTTAGTGTGGACGATATTGATGGGGTAACGCTAGCCGGATTAAGCGGTCCCTATTTAGACAAAACTCAAAACTATGAACAATTTGAAACACCAGAAACCTACCGAATAAAAGAAGAAACCGATCGTGTCCATTTACATCCAGCGGTATTGGTTGAAATCAACAATGGCCATCATATCAGCGTACGTTCAACAGGACACGACAGTATTGTAGTTTGGAACCCTTGGAAAGATAACTGCCTAAGGATGAAAGACATGCAGCCGGATAGCTATGAAACCATGATTTGTGTTGAAACAGCTATTACACAAGGCAAAATACTTAAAAGCAAAGAAGAAGTTATTATCAAGCAGCAAATAATTTAACTAACAGACTGGTAAGTAATGTTGTTGCTAAAAGGATTTGAGACTAAAACGGATTTAATATTAGAAAGGATTGTTCTTAGGTGTAATTGTGCTTAGATGTGATTGTAACTAGATGTCTAGTGTTGTTTTAAATGGCGGAGTGGACGGGACTCGAACCCGCGACCCCCGGCGTGACAGGCCGGTATTCTAACCAACTGAACTACCACTCCGCATTTTAAAACAGAACAAATTTGCTGGCGGAGTGGACGGGACTCGAACCCGCGACCCCCGGCGTGACAGGCCGGTATTCTAACCAACTGAACTACCACTCCATTCGCAAATTTTCTTCAATATGTTGGCGGAGTGGACGGGACTCGAACCCGCGACCCCCGGCGTGACAGGCCGGTATTCTAACCAACTGAACTACCACTCCGCTGACCTATTGAAGCGCTGTTAACTAGTTTTGTATAACCCCCTAGTCAACCGCGGCGCAGATAATAAGGGTTCACTATTGGCGAGTCAACCAGTTTTTTCGTATATCCTAACCTTATCCATCTATTTGTTTTAATTTTGTGCAAAAGTGTCGAAGTTGCTCAATAATTACACGCCATTTATCGACCTACGGCGATAACGCATTTATTGGTTTAATCCTTTTTGGGAATAGAAAGATCGATAATTCCGCTTTCTTCACTATTCTCCTTGTTTGGAGTAATTTCTGGCTGTTGAACGTTTTTCTTCGAAAACTTATTTTTAATTTTATTAAGCATACCGACTTTTTGACTTTCAACTTGGGTGTTTTCTGGGTCTTTCGGTTTTTTAGGCGGTTTTAAATATAACCACAAAGTCACACAGCCAATAACAATGATGATGAAATTAATTCCGATAATTAGCCCCCAGAACATCAATTGTGACATTTGCTGTTCTTCAGGCTCTGGTTGACTAGATGGCGGAGATTGTTCTAACTGTGAGCTTGCATCAATATTATTTTGACCATCAGCCCCAGTCGTTTGCATTTGCGGCTCAATTACCACCTCAGGTTCTTCTACTAAATATGTATACTCTGGTACATCTAAGATGAAGTCCCGACCACTTTTGGTATTGCCATAAGCAGTTAGTTTGATGCGGTAGACGCCAGACTCATAATTAACAATTAAATATTCTCGTGCATTTGGCGTTTGTTCTGTTAATGAAAAGTTTTGTACATCACCATTTGGGAAACGTACTTTGCCATCAATCAACAGCGAATTCATATCTACGTATTCTCGCTCAGCATCAATCACCAATTTGTGATATCCATCCCCTCCTCCATCTTCGATCATACTAATCTTTATTGGATTTGGATAAAGCATCAGCGGCGGATCAACCTGTTCTCTGGTGAGCATGGGGGTATTTACCACAAACACCGGTGTCCACTCACCGTTGGCTACCGATAAATTAAATTGTCCAGTAAAGACTCCGTCTAGCGGCGTTTCATCCATACCGCGACCATTATCTTCAAAGGTCGCAATAGTCGCGACTTCAGCACCAAAATTATTGTAGTTGGGATTATTTGTACTTACAAATTTGATTTCCAAGGAAACAACATCGCGAAATTCAGTGCTGTCAATAGGTTCACCGCCATTGGTTAATTGCGCGCTTTGCTTTAAGATTTCCCCTGAAAATAGCACATCAGGAAGCGGTTTTGCGTGAAGTTCAATATCGGTTATCACCATCACTCGGCTATCAGGCAATATTTGCCCTACAGCCTGCCATGGACCGGGAGTGGGATTTTTGATGTTGACCAGATCATAAGTCGCCGCGTCATACCAAAAAATATTCTCGCCATCGGCGTCCGCTTCAAATATTTTTGAGCCATCGGGTTTTACAAGAACAACAGGAGCGCTGCCAAATTCACGAAAAAATACCATTGTGATTTCATCTACTTGGTAATCTATCCGGAAGCGATTTTGCAATAGCTTTATACTATTGTGATATTGATCACCTAATTCATGAAGTGGTTGCTGATTTTCTGCCGCAGGGGTTTGGGCATAAATTTGAGTTATGCTAAAAAGTGACAGCAATACAATTGCTGTCCAATGACCGATTAACTTAATTTGGCTGACGCCAGATACAAGAACCACTGCTGTCCTCTACAAGTTTTAAACGTGCTTGATGTTGTTCTAATTCATCGGCAGATGCTTGAATAACCTTGAATGGTTTTCGGTTTGGATCTAGACGTTGAATGATGTTTGCATTGTTATTGTTATTTTCATTTGCTTTATTGCCACTTAAATTTAAATCTGTTTGCCCGCCGGTCATCAACAAATAAACATCAGCCAGAATTTCTGAATCCAGCAAAGCGCCGTGCAATTCACGATGGGAATTATCTATTCCATAGCGCTTACAAAGAGCATCCAAATTATTTTTTTGCCCTGGATGTAACTCTCTGGCCAAGGCTAAGGTATCCAGAACAGTACAGATTTCTCTGCTTTTAATTGGGTTGATAGCATTCATCAACTGAAATTCATGATCCATAAAGCCGATATCAAAAGGCGCATTATGAATAACTAACTGGGCACCACGAATAAAATCAACGAAGCCTTGGCATATTTCTCTAAATTTGGGTTTATCTGCGAGAAATTCATTCGTTATACCGTGAACTTCTATGGCTTCTGCTTCTACAATACGTTCTGGATTTATGTACACATGAAAATGGTTGCCGGTAAGTTTACGGTTAACGAGCTCAACACAACCTATTTCAATTACCCTGTGACCCTGTTTAGGATCGATACCGGTAGTTTCCGTATCTAAAACGATTTGACGCATTTATATCAACTCAAGTGGAATTAGTAGTAGCAATCATTATACTTGCCTGTAACTTTAAATCACGAATATTTCCATGAAGCATATTACAATTTATACAGATGGCTCTTGTCTTGGTAATCCTGGCCCTGGCGGTTACGGTGCAGTTCTTAAGTTTAATCAGCATGATAAAGAAATAAGCCAAGGCTTTAAGCATACAACGAATAACCGTATGGAGCTATTAGCCGCAATCGAAGCCTTGAACACCCTCACAGAGCCTTGTCAGGTGACGCTCACTACCGATAGTCAGTATGTTAAAAACGGCATAAATCAATGGATAAAAAACTGGAAGAAAAATGGCTGGCGCACGTCAGACAAAAAACCAGTTAAAAATGCAGATTTATGGAAGAGACTTGATGAGCAAGCGCAAAAACATACGATAAAGTGGGAATGGGTCAAGGGACACTCAGGACACCCAGAAAACGAACGCTGTGATGTGTTAGCCAGAACCGCTGCCGAATCCTCGAATTTACTGGAAGACAGCGGTTTTCAATAACCTAATGCGAATTGTCTAAGAAGCAGGGGCCGTCCCCTGCTACCAAGTACAAATTAATTTGCCAATAGTGTCATTGTCTTCCATTCGAGTATGCGCCTCAGTAATCTTCTCAACGGCATAAACGGTATCAATTACAGGCTTCAATTTTCCAGTCTTAAATTCGTCTAAAAATCTTTGGCTAAACTCCGTAATTAACTTCGTTTTATACTCATCGCTGCGATTTCTGAGAGTAGACCCTTGGATTTTTGCTCGCTTACCTAACAATAAGCCCATATCCAAGTTATCGCCAAAGCGACCATTTAGCATGGCTAACTGAATAATACAGCCATCCATATTTAGCACTTTCAAACTGCGATTAGTGTATTCAGCGCCGATAAAGTCGATAACCACATCGGCTTTAAACCCCGTAGACGATAACGCATCGGCAAAGTCTTGCTGCTGATAGTTAACTAATGTACCTGCACCTAAATCAGCGCAGACTTGTAACTTTTCAGGAGAAGACGCAGTTACCGCAATGCTGGCACCGATCAAATAAGCCAGTTGAATTGCAGCAAGTCCTACTCCACTTGCGCCAGCATGGATTAATGCAGACTGACCTTGTTTAAGTTGACCAATATCACAAAGACTTTGATAAGCCGTTAAAAAGACTTCAGCAATGCCCGCCGCTTCAGCACAACTTAAGTTGTCAGGGGTTTTAAACACATGGTCACTCAGAATTTTGGCGTATTGCGCATAACCGCCGCCTGCCACTAATCCAAATACCCGCTCACCTTCTTTTACCGTTGTGACATTACTACCCACAGCCACCACAACACCGGCAATTTCCAAACCTAAAATTTCACTTTCACCTTTAGGCGGTGGATATTTTCCTTGGCGTTGCAAAGTGTCAGCTCTATTTACGCCAAAAGCATTAACTTTAACTAACACTTCGTTTGATTCAATTGTGGGGATAGTAGTGCTATTCATTTTAAGGGACTTCGGTGACTCACCTTTTTCAAAATCCACAAATGTCATGCTCTGTTGACTGTTCAAAAATTACTCCATATGTAAAAAATAGAATCGAATTTAGCTATCATATAGTGACTGCTGTACAATCTCAAAATTAGTCAATTTTGGAATTTTTATGAGTGCATCTGTCATTCTACACCCCGGCCGGGAAAAATCTTTATTACGTAGACATCCGTGGATATTTAACAGTGCTATCAAAGAACACAAAGGCGTTGTTCGTAATGGCGACACCGTAGATATATTCAGTGGTGAAGGTGAATTTCTTGCCAAAGGAGCATGGTCTACTGAGTCGCAGATCCAATTGCGGGTTTGGACATTTGATCGCCAAGAAGTGGTCGACAACGGTTTCTTTTTGCGAAAACTAGATCAAGCGATAGCATTGAGAGAGTCAATTGTATTAAAACACGGTTTAACCGGATATCGAATAGTCGCGGCTGAATCCGACGGTTTGCCGGGTATCACTATCGATAAATATGCCAATGTTATCGTCTGCCAATTACTCTCAGCTGGTGCTGAAAAGCACCGCAAAAAAATAGTTTGGGCATTAAACAAACGCTTTCCTGATTGCAGTATTTTAGAACGCAGTGATGTAGCAGTTAGAGCAAAGGAAGGCTTGCCAGAACTTGTTCAAACCTTACATGGTGATGTACCCGATGAGGTCATTATTGAAGAAAATGGGGTAAAAATCATTGTCGACCTCATTCAAGGACATAAAACTGGGTTTTATCTAGATCAACGAGATAACCGCGCCATTGCCGGAAGTTATGCTGACAATAAGAGTGTATTAAATTGTTTTAGTTATACTGGAACATTTGCCTGTTACGCCCTCAAAGGTGGTGCTAATAGCGTAGTCAATATGGATGTATCTGAAAATGCGTTAGCAACAGCCAAGCGTAATCTTGAAATAAATAAGCTAAATATATCTAAAGCGAGTTTCGTTAAAAAAGACGTGTTTGAAGCCTTGAGGGAATATCGTGACAATGGCACAACCTTCGACATGATCGTGCTTGACCCACCTAAATTTGTTGACTCTAAAGCATCTTTAAATAGAGCCTGCCGAGGATATAAAGACATTAATATGCTGGCAATGAAAATTCTCAATCCGGGCGGCATACTGTTAACCTTCAGCTGTTCAGGACTTTTGTCTTCCGATTTATTTCAAAAAGTGGTGGCAGATGCTGCTTTAGATGCGAATAAAACCGTACATTTTTTGGAAAGATTAGGGCAAGCTCCCGATCATCCAGTTGCCAGTAATTACCCAGAGGGTTTTTATTTAAAAGGGTTGGTTTGCAGAGTAAGTTAACTAAATTTGCAATATAAATAGCTAAAAGACCAAGTACATTATGCTGCTTGGTCGTTTAGCCAAAATGCTTGTTAATTCATTTCGATGATTTCAACACCAATAATACAACTACTATCTGTGCTGCTATCACAGCGAACAACTTTCGCTTTAGCACTTAGAGAAGGTATTTGACTGCTGGTCGATTCAATCGCGACGTCAACAAGTGTTCCTATTTCAACAGACTCTTCCTCAACTTCAAAAGACATGCCTGTGGCACTAATGTCCTTGCAAACTGCAGGCATAGAACGAGTCGATTCGTCATCGTGAACTGTCAACTCACAGGGTGAGTTCAACATCATCCGAAAAAAGTTTCGCTTGTCATCGTATCCCAACATCTTTTACCTCATCCTAACTATAAACACCTATCACTTTTATAGGGTGCATCTGCTATAAAGTCAACGAACATCGTTTAAAATGATAGCAATTGGTTTTCAATGCGCTTCATAGAAATCGGCATCGGTGTACCAAGTTGCTGAGCAAAAAAGGAAATACGCAACTCTTCTATCATCCAGCGAACAAATGCTAAGTCAGCAGGCACGGGTTTACCGTCTGGTATTTTGCTCAATGCGGCATTAAATCGAGATTGCACTTTTTCGATATTAAGCTGGTGCAACCGGTCTTTGTTAGGATCTATCGGTAATTTTTCCAAACGCCTAACAATACCTTTGATATAGCGATTCCAATCGTCAATTTTCTCAATACCAAATTGCGTGATAAAACCAGGGAAAACCAAAGAATTCAAATGTTGTTTTATATCCCCATGGGCACTAATCATATTAAGCGCTACATTACCTTTTAATTTCTTTTGGACCTGATGAGCTTGGGTTAAACCGACTTCCACTTTTTTGGCAATATCCAAGACTACATCATTGATATCTTTTCTGACGTAATCTCGAGCTTGATTAAACACCTCGGGTGAACGGATTTGCACATTATTATCACTCTCAAAACGCGTTATCAGGTGATCTACTCCGGCCTCGATACAATCGTTAATTAGCGCTTGTATTTGCCCAAAAGGATTAAAGTACAAACCCAACTTAGCTTTATTTGGTAGTTTTTCTTTTAGATAACTTAGCGGCGATGGAATGTTCAACATGATTAAACGTCGAAGACCTTGTCGATGCATGTTTAATGCCTTTTCGGGGCTTTCGAACAACTTAATGGCGACACTCTTTTTATCATCCACTAATGCCGGATAGGCCTTTACTTCGTACCCCTGAGAGTTATCGATATATTCTTCTTCAAGCGCTGTAAAATCCCACTGAGTTAGTCCGCTTTTTTCAATTTCTGGAGAAGCCGCCTGTTTTAAGGTGCTACTTATCTTTTCTTGCAAACCATATTTGAGAACGTGTAAATCACGCCCCTGTTTAAGTAAATTTCCCTTGCCATCGACCACTTTGAAATTGAACTTTAAATGATTAGGCAACGACTGCCATTGCCATTCTTCTTCAGCAACATTCACCCCGGTCATTTTTAGTAGTTTTTTGCTTAACGCGGTCAAAAATGGCAATGGATGGCCTTTATTATCTTTTGACTGCATATCTAACATACAAGCATCGGCAAAATTAGGAGCAGGCACAAAATTACGCCTTAACCGTTTGGGGAGCGATTTAATTAATGTCACAATTAATTCATGGCGAAACCCAGGAATAAGCCAGTCGAAGCCATTTTCTTCAAGCTGATTTAAAATCGGTAATGGAATGATTAAGCTAACACCATCATCAATTTGATTGGGTTCAAAACAATAGGTTAATTTCAGATTTAAATTATTTTGCTGCCAACTATCAGGGAAGTTGAGCTCATTAACTTGTTCCGCTTGGTGTTTTTTTAGTTGCTCAGGATCGTACTTCAAACTTTCTTGAACACTAGACTCAGCTTTGTTCCACCATTTTTTGAAGCCGCTTTCGCTACACACATGCTTTGGAATAGTTTGTTCGTAAAATGCCACCAACTCTTGTTCATCGACTAATACGTCGCGACGGCGGGATTTTTCTTCGAGTAATTGTATGTCCTCGATTAACGATTGGTTATAGTGAATAAAGTTGTAAGACAACTTTGTATCCGCATTCACTAATGCTTCTCTAATAAAAATTTCACGACTGATATCAGGATCTATTTGACTAAAATTAACATGTCGATTGCTTACTATAGTCAAGCCAAACAGTAGCACTTTTTCCAGTGCTTGCACTGCCCCACGTTTTTTCGACCAGACAGGTTCACTATATTGATACTTGGTCAAATGTTTAGCTAGGGGCTCTATCCATTCAGGTTCAATTTTAGCGGCAACACGCCCAAATAATCGGGAGGTTTCCACCAGTTCAGCGACCATTGTCCATTTAGGTGGTTTTTTCGATAAGTTTGAGCCAGGGAAGATTAAAAACTTAGATCCCCTAGCCCCCTCAAATTCTCGTTCTTTATCTTTAAAACCAATATGAGATAAAAGCCCAGAGAGGATAGCTTTATGAACATCATCAAAATCAGCTTCTTGTTTATTTAACCGAAAACCAACTTCGACTATGGATTTTTTAAGTTGGCTGACGACATCTTGCCACTCACGCATTCTAAGATAATTAATAAAATGTGTGCGACACCACTTACGCAATTGATTCGCGGTTAACTCTTTTTGTTGTAATTTGAAGTCTTGCCATAAATTTAACAGAGCAACAAAATCAGACTGCTTATCTGCATACTTCTCATGTTGTTGATCCGCCGCTGCACGTTTATCTTGTGGTCGCTCTCTTGGGTCTTGAATACTCAAGCCTGCAGCAATGATGATTAACTCAGATACACAATTATTGTGACCTGCTTCGACTACCATTCTAGCGTAACGAGGGTCTACTGGTAACTTTGCAATTTGACGCCCAGTCTCGGTCAAACTCAATTTACCGTGACGCTTTTCAACCGCAGTGAGCTCTTCTAAGAGACGAAATCCATCGTTGATAAACCGATTATCTGGAGGCTGAACAAATGGAAAATCTTGTATATCTCCGAGCTTTAACGATAGCATTTGCAAAATGACGGATGCTAGATTGGTTCTAAGAATTTCCGGATCGGTGAACTCCGGACGCCCATTAAAATCGTCTTCTGAATATAAACGAATACAAATCCCTTCGGAGACTCGACCACACCGACCAGCACGTTGATTAGCAGAGGCTTGAGAAATGGCTTCAATTGGTAATCTTTGTACCTTGCTTCGGTAACTGTAGCGAGACAATCTTGCAAATCCGGGATCAATCACATATTTGATACCAGGCACAGTCAACGAGGTTTCAGCCACATTTGTCGCCAGCACTATTCGACGATTGCCATGAGATTGGAATATGCGATTTTGTTCCGCCACCGATAGTCGAGCATAAAGAGGCAGTATTTCTGTGGCTTTGTAATTCTGTTTACTCAGGGCGTCAGCAGTGTCTCGAATTTCTCGCTCACCACTTAGAAAAACCAGGATATCCCCTCGCTTTTCGCGACTTAATTCATCAACGGCTTGGATAATTCCTTGAATTTGATCACTGTCTTCATCATTGTCTTGAAGTGGGTTATAGCGTATTTCAACTGGGTAACTACGTCCGCTAACTTGGATAATAGGGGCATTGTTAAAGTGTTTTGAGAAACGCTCAGGGTCGATAGTGGCTGAAGTTATGATTAATTTGAGTTCAGGGCGTTTGGGTAATAATTGTTTCAAATACCCCAAAATAAAATCTATGTTTAGACTGCGCTCATGAGCTTCATCAATGATTAATGTATCGTATTTACTTAAAAACCTATCCGCTTGCATTTCAGCAAGTAAAATACCATCCGTCATTAACTTGATGTAAGTATCATCACCAACCTGATCAGAAAAACGTACTTTAAATCCAACTTTTTCACCGACAGTCGTCCCCAACTCCTCGGCGATACGTCCGGCAACAGTTCTGGCAGCTAAGCGCCTTGGTTGAGTATGACCAATAAGGCCATCTACTCCGCGACCGAGTTGTAGACAAATCTTAGGTATCTGGGTGGTTTTCCCCGACCCTGTTTCGCCAGCAATAATAACAACTTGATGATTAGCAATAGCATCACTAATCGCATCTTTATGTTCGCTCACCGGCAAATCTGGATACTCTATATCCGGAATATTCTGCAATTTGAACTGGCGAACGCGTTTGGACTCCTCAATGGCAGTAGCAATTGCTTGCCACTGAGAGTCATTACTTTTGCCTGAAACTAAACGATTCAATCGTTTTTGAAGTCGAAAAATATCACTACCAAGGCAATCTTGTAACTGCTTTTGCAGCTCCTCGCGATTTGGAACGGCTGTATTTTGATTATTGGACAATATATTCTCAAAAAATTCGATGCTTTAAAACGCAACGGATCCTAGAAGAAACGCCAACAAATTTCCAGCAAAGTGAGCTATAAAACGGTTTTAAGCTCGTTTATATCCATCTCGCAGTTGCACATCGATAGCATAAAGGACATCAGCACGACTTATGGTGCCGATAAAATAACCATCATCGTCAACTACAGGATACAATTTAGTGCCTTCATTCAAAAAGCGTTGCGCCACTTCAATAATCGAATCATAGGATTTCACCGCCAAAACATCGGTTTTCATAATGTCTTTTACACGGGCTACTTGCTCTCGGTAATAACTCGAGGTAATCATACGAGCAATACAGTCTTTTTCCGACAAGAATCCGACTACTTTGTTGCGAGGATTGAGCACTGCCCCACCAGATTGCTTGCCTGTTAAAAGGCGTTCAACCGCCTCAGCGACAGGCATTTCATCGGTGAATGTAACAGGCCGCCGATTCATATAATGATTTACTTTTAATGATTCCACCCTTTCTCCTTAGCTTCGAAAGTGTTTTGTTTAGTTATCAATTTAATGATTAAACCGATCGCCTAATATAAAGATAGTCATAACCAATTAAAAAACATAACTTTTTTAATAATATTTAAATCTTTTTATAGTGAAAAACGAAGTAACTGCATTCTGCATAGCAGAACCTATTGGTTTCTGTATAATTCTTATTTTTCATATCTCGAATTCGACTCAAATAAAAACAGGTTGAAAATACGCCTTGTTTTAACGGTAGTTTCGAGTGAATCAATATTAGAGAGTGAGTACCTTGAACCCATCAATCCTTTGGCACGATTACGAAACATGGGGGGTCAACCCGCAAAAAGACTTTCCTTGTCAGTTTGCTGGGATAAGAACAGACCTTGAGCTAAATATTATCGATAAGCCGGTGAAATGGTACAGTCAAATACCCAATGATTATTTGCCTAATCCTCATGCAGCTTTAGTCACAGGTATTACTCCGCAATTAACCTTAAGAGACGGTTTGGTTGAAGCTGAATTTATCAAAAAAATTCTTCAACAGATGGCCACTCCAGGAACCTGCAGTGCTGGTTATAATAGTATTCGATTTGATGATGAAGTCACACGTTACACCCTGTATCGAAACTTATATGACCCTTACGCGCGAGAATGGCAAAATGGCAATAGCAGATGGGATATCATTGATTTAGTGCGAGCTTGTTATGCGCTAAGACCAGAGGGGATAAATTGGGTATATAAAGAAGATGGCACACCAAGCTTTAAATTGGAAGACCTTACCCAGGCGAATGATATTGCTCACGCAGATGCCCATGATGCCCTATCAGACGTATATGCAACTATTGCCATTGCCAAACTAATTAAACAGGCCCAACCTAAGCTTTATGACTACATTTTCAGTCTGCGCAATAAACGTAAGGTGGCTGAGCATATCAACATTGATGCACAAGTTCCCTTAGTGCATATTTCATCAAAATTACCGGCCCAAAATGGATGCTGTACCTGGGTACTGCCAATTGCTTACCATCCAGCAAATAAGAATGCGATTATATGTTTGAATCTTGGGTTAGATCCCAGCCCCCTCTATGATTTAGATATTGAAGAAATAAAAGCTCGATTATACCAACGAACTGCAGATATGCAGGAAGGTCAGCAAAGACTTCCGATAAAGCTTATTCACTTGAATAAGTGCCCCATTATCGCACCAGCTAAAACCCTTACCGAAGAAAATGCAGAGCGCTTGGGCATTGATCGCAATCTGTGTTTGCAAAATTTAGCTAAGTTGAAAAATGAACCCAGTTTATCAACAAAACTTACTGCGGTATTTGATGAAGAACGTCAATCTGATCCAACGATTGATCCGGACTACGCACTCTATACTGGTGGTTTTTTAAGTGATTCGGACCGACAAAAACTCGATCAAATTCATCAAATCGACCCAAGCAATCTAGGTCCAAAAGATTGGCAGTTTAGCGATCCAAGACTTAACACCCTAGTATTCCGTTACAGGGCCAGAAATTATCCTTTAAGCTTAAATGAAGAAGAAGTCATCAAGTGGCAGCGACATAGACAGTACCGCCTGACAGATCCAGACTCGCCGGCGAGTATACAGCTTCCCGAATACCTTGATTTATTAGAGCAACTCACTTTTGAGTATCAGAATAATCCTGAAAAAAGAGCGATAATTAGAGCACTACACCATTACGCTGAAAGTCTGTAGTTATGAAAAACAGAAAACATTTTTTAGCGCCAAATATAAATTTGGCTAATGCGCAGAAAAATCAAAGTAAGCTGACGAACCTAATGGTATATTTTGTCTATAATTAATATATTCATAAATATAGTCGATACAGCAGTAACAAATAGATCGGATTAATTTCAGGTGGTAGTAATGAAAGGCATTAATTTTAGGCTTGATGACAGTGGAACGTTTTTAAGCTTACTCATAAATCCAAGCGAAGTTGCGCCCAATATAGACGTGAAATCCCTTATTAATAGTTTTAATAACAGCAACTATTCAGCTTTGTATTTATCTGATGAAAATGTCATTAATGCCAATGATTTATTGACCAAAGCGCGAAAAGAAGGCAGCTATGAGGTTATTAGCGAAGTTATTGCGGAGAAAAAAGATGCGACAGTAAAGTTTCGCATTGAAGACAATGACATGGTGGCTTTTATCTCTGTCACTGCCGCATATGGAGGTCATTCCCCTACGGCTAGTGAATTAGTCAAAATAGCAAATGATAAAGGGGTTGTAAGAGGCCTAAGTGATAAAACCATCAATGAAATTGCAACAAAAGCAAAAGCGGCAAAACCGGGTTCAATCATTGAAGACTTAGTAGCAAAAGGCCTGCCGGTGAAAAATGGCAAAGATTCTAAATTGAACCCATTGGTCCCTAATGCACTAGAAAGAATTCTTAAACCACAGTCAAGTGGCTCTACTCGCGTAGACATGCGTAATTTAGGTGATGTCATTTGTGTCAAAGCCAATACAGAAGTGTTACGACGAATCGCTCCTACTAAAGGCCGCAGTGGATTTACCGTTAAAGGTGGAATAATTGCCCCTAAACCTGGCAATTGGATTAAATTCAAACCAGGTGAAGGTATCAAGAGTAGCGATCAGGATGAAAATTTATATCTAGCTGCTATAACCGGCATGCCAAAGTTTCAAAACGGCAAAATGTGGGTTGATGATACCTTCATTTGTAAAGGTGTAAATGTAGGCACAGGTAATATTAAATACGATGGTGCGGTGCTGGTAAATGGCGATGTTACTGAAAAGATGGAAATTACCGCCAGCGGTGATGTCACGATCAATGGCTTTGTTGAATCAGCAACCATCAAAGCAGGTGGCGATATCATCATAACGGAAGGAGCCATGGGCAAAGTCAATGAACATAGCACCGAATTTAGTACTAAGTTAATAGCCGAGGGCAGCGTCCATGTGCAACATGGTCAAGGTCTTAATGTGCAGTGTAGTGGAAATGTCACCATTGGTCGTCAATTGGCTTACAGTAAAATCAATTGCGGTGGTAGTGTCACTGTTGGTCCTATTGATAAACCAAATGGGAACTTATTCGCCTGTGATATTCAGTGCAAAGGTGCAATAACCGCAGGCACTCTTGGCGCTGTATCTGGAAGCCACCTGAATATTGATTTCAGCCACGGCTTTAATACTCTGCTGGAAAGAAAAGACACTGTTGATGAGCTTTTATTGCAACTGCGCGATAATAACCTTCGCCACAGGGGTAAATTCGAGTTAATGCGCGGCAAAAAAATCCATCCAGAATTACAACGTAAGTTTAAAGAAGCAGAGGAAATGTTCAAAAACGAGTCTCAATTATTGGAATGGTTAGAGGCTAAGTGTGAAAAAATGAAATTGGCAAAAGAATCCTATCAGCAGGATATTAAACTCATTGCCAATAAACGTTTGTACGCTGGTGTAGTGGTTAAACTCAATAACCGCACTTGGCGTGCTGAACGAGAATATGCAAAAGCGAAGGTCCATTATGCGGGACATCAATGGAATTACGAACCTCTTGTGTAATTCACATAAAAAGATGATTTAGGACGTTACCTAAATCATCTTTTAGTACGATAAAAACAGTACAAAATTAAACCTAAATAAAAATGCTCTATTGATCTGCTTCCTATCTATCACCATGATATATTACTTAAACAATGCTAGCTTAATACGCGAAATTTCAACCTAAGTATCCAATCCCTAGCGACATTAAAAATATAAACGAGAAAATTATGCCAAATACGATTTACGACTTTCAAATGCCCATGAATAACGGTGAAATAAAAGAGCTTTCCGATTATAAGGGCAAAGTTCTATTGATAGTCAACACCGCAAGTAAATGTGGCTTCACTCCTCAATATGATGGATTACAATCACTTTACACAAAATACAAGTCACAAGGATTAGAAATTCTTGGATTTCCATGCGATCAATTTGGTCATCAAGAGCCTGGTTCAGACTCTGAAATAGAACAGTTTTGTAGTTTAAATTTTAATGTCGACTTTCCGTTATTTAAAAAGTCAGATGTTAATGGTAAAGACGCATCACCACTTTATGAATTCCTCAAAGCTGAAGCTCCTGGGGTGTTAGGAAGTAAAAGTGTCAAATGGAACTTTACAAAATTTTTGGTCAATAAAGAAGGCAAAGTACTGGCAAGATACGCTCCCAAAACAAAACCCGAAGCGATTCAAAAAGACATCGAAGCATTATTGTAAATCGCTTTTTGTCATCCCAAAATCACAACTTGCGCACAAGGGACTAGCAGAATGAAAACACTTTTTTTCAGTAGTAAATCGCATGATATTAGTTACTTTAACAAACAAAACACGCTGTATAATTTCACCTTAGACTTTCAAGAAGCGAGGTTATCCATTGATACCGTTGCTTTATGTCAGGGATACGAAGCAATATGTGTTTTTGTGAATGACCAAGTTGATAGTCAAGTTATTGAACAGCTAAAAGAAATGGGTATAAAACACATTGCATTGCGCTGTGCTGGTTTCAATAATGTTGATCTACAAAAGGCAAAACAACTTGGAATAAGGGTATCTCGCGTTCCTGCCTATTCTCCTGAAGCTGTGGCTGAACATACTGTTGCGTTAATGATGACGTTAAATAGAAAATTGCATAAAGCCTACAACCGCGTTCGCGAGAACAACTTTAGTCTTAACGGATTAATTGGCTTCAACTTTCATGGCAAAACTGCAGGTATTGTGGGTTACGGAAAAATAGGAAAATGTACTGCTAACATACTTTTGGGACTGGGCTGCAAAGTAATCTGTTATGACCCCATCACGCAAACAAGCGACCAAAAGGACATCACTTTTGTTTCCCTCGACACCCTGCTGTGCGACTCAGATATCATAAGTCTGCATTGCCCGCTAACAAATGAAAGCCAACACATGATAAACGATGATTCAATTAGCAAAATGAAAGATGGTGTTATGCTAATTAATACTTCTCGTGGCGGTTTGGTAGATAGTAAAGCTGTGATCAGGGCTCTAAAGTCGCGAAAAATTGGTCAATTAGGCTTAGATGTATACGAAATGGAATCAGACCTCTTTTTTGAAGATAAATCTTGGGAAATAATGCAAGACGACGTATTTGATAGATTAGTAGGGTTTCCCAATGTTCTAATTACTGGCCATCAAGGTTTTTTCACCGACGAGGCATTACAACAAATTGCGCAAACGACCCTTAACAATATTGCGCTAATGGATAAACAACAATCAGATCCCCACACATTCTTAGTCTAAATCCGATTCATTGAGCATGGATGCTTAACATATGTGGTTTTGTTAAAGCCAACTTTAACAACGAACAATAAGGTGGAAATATTTACCTAACCATTTGTAGGGTTCGGTATGGCCATATTTTATTTCCGCTGCTTTTATATTTTCATATTCGTCTTGCTGTTTCGTTGTATCTTTCAAATAATCATGAAAACACCGAATCCCTGCACTGCTTATAATCTCTACTGGCAAGTTTTGTAAGTGACTTATGACTTTTTTTGGTTCTAACGCATTGTTAGGATTCAATCTCACTGTGTTTTTATTTTTCATGTCAGCAGCAACATAATCAAAATTACCATAAAGGAGATTACCGAAGCGGTGCGCATCTTTATTAAAAAAGCTTAACGACAAAATGCCACCTGGCTTGACTTGAGACACCAATGCGGAAATAGCTTCAAACGGTGAATTCAACCACTCTAAAACAGCGTGGCAAATCACCAAGTCATAGGTTTTGTTAGGTGGTAAGTCATTTAGAGAACCACAAACAAAAGTCACATCATCAAATTCAGCCAAGTTTTCCTTTGCCATTTCAACTGCTTCAGCCGACAAGTCATTAAACGTAAGGGTATGCCCCAACTCTAGCATTACCTTACTCATAATCCCTGTGCCACCACCAACATCGATTATATCGAGCGGTTTATTTGCAAGCTTGATATAATCGTGCAGGCTATTAACTAACAATTCATGGCGCAGTTTACCTTTACTCGAACCATAAATATTGTTGGCAAATTTATCCATCAACGAATCAAAGCTTTGATCTGAATTTTTACTCATAGGATTATAATATTGGGGTGAACAAGTTGCGTTCACTCTTAGTGACTTCATTGGAGATCATTTTACGTGGATTTGTTCTTAATTAAAAAGTTTATCGGTGTATTCTTAATGCCACTTCCGATTATTCTATTGCTTTTGTTAATCGCTATTTTCTATATCTGGCGGAAAAAATACGCTAAAGCCAATGTGTTTTTGAGTGCGGGAGTCATCGGTTTTATATTGGTTTCTTTTGCGCCATTGCCAAATACGCTATTGCATTCCTTAGAACGTCAATATCCACAATACGATCTTGCTAAAAAGGTCGAATATATCGTCGTACTCGGCTGTGGCCATGTCAATGATAGAGCTGTCCCTATTACGTCTCAACTTTCTCCTTGTTCGCTAATAAGAGCTACAGAGGCGATTAGAATATTGCAATATAATCCACAGGCAAAAATAGTGACGTCGGGAAATGTAGGACGCCAAACATTCAGTAACGCCTATATGAACGCACAGTTTTTGATTGCAATGGGAGTCCCATCAAATCGCATTATCGAGGTTTCGTTATCCAAAGATACCGAAGAAGAAGCGGCAAATTTGCGCGCCACCCTGAATAATAAAGCATTTGCCTTAGTCACATCAGCCTCTCACATGAAACGGGCAGTTAATTTGTTTGAACAACAAGGTTTAAAACCTATTGCCGCGCCAACGGAACACCTGGTGCGTGATTCTGAGGATGGCGACAGCGGATACTTGCTACCAAACGCCCAAAACGTATACAAGTTTGAGCGCTGGTGGTATGAATGGATGGGAAATACTTGGGTCAAAGTAAAAAGTTGGTTCTAACCTGTTGGTGACTATACCGGATTATCAATATCCACAAAAGTCACGTCTAAATCAAAGGATTTGGCCAAATACTCGCCTAAGGCTTTGGCTCCATAACGTTCCGTTGCGTGGTGGCCGGCGGCGATAAAATGGATCCCCATCTCCCTGGCGACATGCACCGTTTGTTCAGATATTTCGCCACTGATAAACGCATCTATGCCCTGCTCTGCTGCCATTTCAATATAACTTTGGCCGCCGCCTGTGCACCAACCAATTGATTTTATACTGTGCTCACCAGCACTAATGATTTGTGGTGTACGTTGTAATGACTGCTCAACAGTTTTAGCCAATTGCTGCAAGGTTAATGGTGTTTCGAATTGCCCATGCATGGCGACGCTTTGCGGATTTTGTTGTTCCAAACCTCCGATGACTTCTATATTTAACCTTTTTGCTAATTGCGCGTTATTACCTAATTCTGGGTGAATATCCAGCGGTAAATGATAACCGTAAAGATTAATATCGTGATTAATAAGCTGCTTAATTCTTTGACGTTTCATGCCAACAATACAGGGATTTTCACCACGCCAAAAATAGCCATGGTGAACAAAAATTGCATCTGCGTTCAACTCAACAGCACGGTCAATTAGTGCCTGACAGGCCGTTACCCCAGTAACAATCTTGCTAATTTCAGACACGCCTTCTACTTGTAACCCATTAGGACAATAATCCTTAACTTTTTCTGGTTTTAGCAGCTGATTAAGGTGGCTTAACAACGTTTGATTATTGATGCTCATATTCACTCTTTACAATTTAATAGCATTTTATACACATAAATGTCGAAATTAGACATCTTTCTGAAAACACGGTATAAAAGCATTTCAACAATATCAATTATTTTTAGCAAAAAAGGTGTAGACCCTACGATGAGCAAACTGGACAAAGAACAGGTTATCGAGAAATTTACCGAAGCATATAAATCCGCCCACGGCAAAGCGCCGACAATAGAAGCAAAAGGCGGTTGGTACAGTGTCGACGGCGGTAAAAATGTCCGTTTGTCAGCTCTCGAAGAAATGATTACTGAACTTGAATCAAGTGACTCTAAAGTTGAACCGGTTGAAAACAAAACTGCTAAACAACAAAAGCAACCTGCGGCAAAAGCAAAGGCAACCAAGAAAGCTAAATCAAAAAGTAGTTTCTCTGTTAAACAATATTGGCAAGATCAGATTATGGCGCAAAATCCTGGTTCAAAACTGCCACGTTAATTTGTACAATGCTAGGTGATAAACGATTTAGGCGGCTTATTAGCCGCTTTTTCATTTCTGTTTTTAAAAGGAAAAACACATGACTTTCAAACGCACTCAAAGTGCACTATTTGTTATTGCTGCCTTAGGTTTGGCTGCATGTGGGGATAAACAAGAAGCCTCCTCACAGTCTGAACCTCAAGCTTTAACTAAAAAAGATGCGCAGCAGTTTGTTGAAAAAGCGCAACAAGATCTTGCAGAAATGTTAGTACCTGCAGCTCAGGCTGAGTGGGCCTATCAAACATACATTAACCAAGATACTGCTGCGTTAAGTGCCTATTTTAACGAAAAAGTTACTTCCAAAGCGACCAGTTATGCCAAAGAGGCTGCAAAATTTAATTCTGTTGAAGTTGATGCAGATACACGACGTAAGCTTAATTTAATGTCTAATATCTTGGTGATGCCTGCCCCTGGAGATCCAGAGAAGTCTGCGCGTTTAGCCCAGATAGGGTCTGAGTTAGGAGGCATGTACGGCGCAGGTAAATATTGCCGTACTGAAGATGAATGTTTCAGTCTTCCTGAAATGTCTAACATTATGGCAACTGAGCGTGACCCTAAGCTACTTTTAGAAATGTGGGAAGGTTGGCGCCAAGTGTCTCCACCAATGAAAGCACTTTATGCGGAGCAAACTGAACTTGCGAACTTGGGTGCCCAAGAACTGGGTAAAAAAGATTTAAGCGAACAGTGGCGCGGCAGCTACGACATGGAAGCGGATGCATTTGGCCAAGAGCTTGACCGTTTATGGGGGCAAGTAAAACCATTCTATGAAGCACTTCATTGTCACGTTCGTGCAGAATTAGGCGAGAAATATGGTGAAGACATTGTTCCTCAAAATGAACCTATTCCAGCACATTTATTAGGTAACATGTGGGGGCAATCTTGGGGCAATGTTTATGACATCGTCAAACCCGAGCAAAAAATGGACGTAATTGATATAACCAAAGCCTTGGAAGAGCACAATTACGATGAAATTAAGATGGTTAAACAAGCAGAGTCTTTTTTCTCATCGTTAGGCTTTGATCCCCTACCAGAAACCTTTTGGGAACGCTCTATGTTCAAACAGCCAACTGAAAGAGATGCAGTATGTCATGCTTCAGCTTGGAACTTAGATAACGTAGAAGATCTGCGTATTAAGATGTGTATTCAGAAGAATGGTGAAGATTTCTCAACAATACATCACGAGTTAGGCCATAACTACTATCAACGAGCCTATAATAAGCAACCAACGGTATACCAAGGCGCTGCCAATGACGGCTTTCATGAAGCAATTGGCGACACAGTTGCTTTATCCATTACCCCAAAATATCTAAAGGAAATCGGTTTAGTGGATACTATTCCAGATGCTTCGAATGATATAGGCATGTTACTTAAACTGGCCTTAGATAAAATAGCATTCGTACCTTTTGGGTTAATGGTTGATCAATGGCGCTGGAAAGTATTCTCAGGAGAAGTCACGCCAGAACAATACAACACAGCTTGGTGGGAACTACGTGAAAAGTATCAAGGTTTGAAGGCACCAGTTGATCGCCCTGCCGATGCATTTGATCCAGGTGCTAAATACCATGTACCAGCCAATACTCCTTATACACGCTATTTCTTAGCTCATATATTACAGTTCCAATTCCACCGAAGCTTGTGTGAAATTGCCGGTGATAAAGGTCCTATTCATCGCTGTTCGATATACGGTAGCAAAGAAGCCGGAGCAGCTTTGAATAATATGTTGGAAATGGGTCAAAGCAAACCTTGGCAAGAAGCCTTGGAAACCCTAACCGGCAAACCTGAAATGGATGCCACCGCCATTCTTGATTACTTTGAGCCTCTTAAAGCTTGGTTAGATGAACAAAACCAAGGTCGACAATGTGGTTGGTAACAGTTAAAAATTAAGCATAAAAAAGAGCGACCTAGGTCGCTCTTTTCATTTCCATCTCTGTACGATTATAATTTTAAGCAACTAGCTCTTATTTAAAAAGGGTCTGGCTTTTTGACCATAGCTTTACAAAGGCGGACTCAATCCCAGTAGATGCGGCTTTACCTAACTTTTCAGCTAGACCCTTTTTCTTACTGTACTTAACTGAATAAATATTTCGGCTCTCTAATTTACTCATTAAAAAGTCATCAGAGGTTTGAATTGCATCAACCAAGCCTAGCTCTTTTGCACGACTACCATACCAGTATTCACCAGTAGCCACTTTATCAATGTCAAGCTCAGAGCGATGAGATGATACAAAGTCTTTAAACATCACATGCACTTCTTCAAGTTCTTGCTTAAACTTGTCTCTTCCCTGATCAGTGTTTTCGCCAAACAACGTCAATGTGCGCTTAAAATCCCCTGCGGTATGTTGTTCAAATTCAATATCGTTTTTCTTTAAAATCTTATTAAAGTTCGGTAACTGAGCAATCACACCAATTGAACCTATGATCGCAAATTTAGCACTTAATACGTTATCCGCCACACAGGCCATCATATAACCACCACTTGCCGCCACTTTGTCGACCGCAGCGGTGAGATGAATATTTTTATCTTTTAGACGCTGTAATTGAGATGCTGCCAATCCATAACCATGCACAACTCCACCACCACTTTCCAAACGCACCAACACTTCATCCTTTGGCTGAGCAGCGCATAAAATAGCCGTAATTTCTTCGCGTAAACTATCCACTTCGTGGGCATCCATTGAGCCTTTAAAATCCACTACAAATAAATTCGGTTTTTGGTCAGATTCATCTTTCTTTTTAGCGACTTTATCCGCTTTTTTCTGTTCTTTTTGCTTTTTCTTAAGTTGTTCTTTACTTAAAAGGAGATGTTGAGCATGTTCCTTTAACTCTTCAAACTGCTCAGAAACAGATTTAATTTCTAACTGTCCATTGCCCTGTTTTTGCTTTGAAGCAAGGGCAACGATACCGCCTACTGTCAGTAAAATTGCGACCACAATGGTGACTGCTTTGGCCACAAATAAACCATATTGAAATAAAAACTCCAAGCGTTACTCCTTTATCTTGATACAAGTATCAACTGAATAATATTACTAATTTGGGGATCAGCTCAAAAGCCGATCACAAGGTAATCCATCTATGTGGGGACAAAATGTGAGATTAAAAGCGCTTTATTTTCACATTCAGACACAGACCACGTATTTACAATTATCAGAATATAGCTGAGTTCGCAATTTAAGATAAGAGCAGGCAAAAAAAAAGCCAAGTCATAGACTTGACTTTTCTAATCACTTTGGCTTAATTGGCAACCACCAATGTGTCAGTGACAACAATAGTCCCGCCGGTTGCAAAAAACGCAGCGGCTTGTTTTTGCATTTCAGTTGTTACATCTGCACTAGGCGAAGGGCTCAATAAACTGGAGTGAACACCAGCAATAAAACGCACCAGTCCATTACCATCTGTGGTAGTTGAAACTCCGCTCAAGCCAGCGAATTTTGCCAATGGCTCAGTTCCCGCAAAGGTCGGTGAATTTACCGTTGAATTAGGAATGACCTGATCTGGCAATGCAGTTGAACCATCATCATTAGTCCCGCCACCAATCACTTCTTGGAACATAAAGTTACTATTAGAAGCAAGTAATGCCGCAAAGTTATTAGGATCCGATGCATCTGTTATCGTTTGTGCTGCAAACACGAAACTCGCAAATGTAGCATTAATCTCAGCTAAACCAGCCTCATCAAGTTGCGCTTCATAAGCAATAAAGGCAGGAATGATAGCTTGCTCTGCTGGTATTTGATTTTCCGTTGCATATTCAACTAAATACCCTTGGAATTCAGCGGATGATGAAGCTAATAAAGAACCTTTAATTAGATTGCTAAAGCTAGGCGACTCGATTAAGAAACCACCAGTGCCACCTCCAGGTACATTGAATACCGCTGTTTCAAATGCATACATAGAATCAAATGCAGCAAGAGGACTGGTTTCCCCGAATGATTTATTTGACGAGGCTACGGATGGAATACCCGTTATAGAACCTAAGCTCTGTCCAATATATGAGACTTTACTGCTATCTAAATCAACGCTACCACCAGTTAAATCTACAACAGCGTTAAGTCCTAAACGCAATCCCATAGCATCTACAATACTCTGACGGTTGTTATCGCGTGTGGTTAATAGCGACGCAAGGTTCAAATAATCTGTGGTTGAACCACCAAAACCGGTGGAGGTATTCACAATTTGTCCGTCAATGGTAAATCCACGACTACCATGTAATGGATGGTCTATTGCTACTGTTGCGAAACCAGCTAGTGACAAAGCGCCAGTGATAGCTAAGAAGTCTTCTTTCTTAGAAGTGATACCATGCTGTAATATAACAACAGGCCAACCAGATTCCGGCTTACTAATAGCAGTTACACCAGAGTTAGGTAGCGCCGCTAACACAGCAATCACATTGGCATCTGGTACAGTAATCTGCACATCAAGAGTTTCAGTTCCATCGTCGTTAGACCCCTGTCTTGCAGGAATAGGACTGTAACGTGTTACGTGTCTTAAATCGTTCATACCTAAATTACTTAGGTCTAAATCTAATAACTGTCCGCCAGACGCGGCCTGACAAAGATCATTATTAGGACCAGTGCTAATAGTACCATTGGCTAAAAGCGTGGCAATTTGCTCACTGCCCAAGGTTTGTAGCGCAAGACCATTGGTACAAGCAGCTTCCCATCGACCATTTAAAGGATCAGCCGGATCACTGTAATAAGGAAGGTCAATACTTCCTGTTTTCATGGATGCGGCACAAAACGCCCCTACCTGCGGAAAAACGGCAGCAGCTGTGGAGAATAACGGAGATGAAGGATCAGAAATAGCGGAAATCATACCATCACAAGTATTTAATCCTACAGCAGTTAATCCCGCCAATTGATCTTCGCCCAAAATACTCGGCGCTAACATATCAAATGCCGTGGACACAGATGCTTCTGTTACTGGAATGACTGGCAAATATGCAGCGGCTTCGGCAGGTGAAAGACCCGCTTGCAGAGCTTGTGCGAAAGGTGCAATTTGCAGTTGTTTAACGGTATCAATAATTTGCGTAGTAGATTGAGTAGTAAAAGTATAGCTGAATATTATCTCGTCTTGACTCAGGCCAGCTTGACTGGTTAACACGGCTTCATAAGAGTTTATAATCCCTTGTAAGCTACGTTGTGAATCTGTTGCTAAAGGTAGCGTTGTCAGATCCTGACGAACCAATTCATAGGTGGTTGAAGGTTTCAACGCCTGTCCACCAGCAGTTAATTTATTTGTTGCCACCACATAGTAAGAAGTTGACTCTTTCAACGGTTTAAGTGGAATAATTGCAACGTCGTTACCACTTGCTTGAGTAATAAAGTCAACACCAAAGGTTAATTCATCGCCCACTTTACAACCGGTTATTGGTGGTGCAGTGGTGCAGTCGGGGTCATTCAAATCACCACCAATTGCGCCTTCAAATATACGCACAGCTCCGGCACTAGCTGCTGAGCTAGCATCTAAACTAACACCTGTAGGGTGTGAAGTAGAAAAAGTAAACGGATGTTGAGTAGACCAACCATCTAACGCGCCTAATGCAGCGGAAGGGTTTCCAAAATCAGGGGTTGCACCATTTGCCTGACCTGCTATCTCATCAGGCATTTCCAATGTGCCATCGTCAGTGATTTCCACTAAAGCGAAAAATAAGTCACTTGGAACATTCAATACACTATTGGCGGGGTCAAACATAATACGTGAAGCGGGAACTGTTTTAGTTGTATCCTGTTGGATTTCTTTTAGTTCGTCGCCACCACCGCAACCAGCGAGCACAAACACTGCAGCGATACTTGTGCTGATTAACAGTTTTTTCATTATTTCTCCCAAATACAGTTATTTCATTGATACACTTATAAAATGTGGTTTTTTTAGTCAACCTTCGTTCAAAGCTTGAACTGTCCACTATCTAACAAGTATGACCAGTTGTCATTGCCCCCATAGTATTGGCTTTGTTAGTTTTTTGCAAATAGGTTTGTTAATATTTTGTTAGGTAATAATTGCGGTGAACATGTAGGTTATAATTTTTGAATATAGGTCACCAAGCTAGAAACCTAGACAATATCGAAATCCCCCAGCCTTTCCCAATGCTATGCAGTTAACTCAAAAATGAATACCTCAAAAAGCCCTTAAATGTTAGAATTCGTTATCTTTGGTTTAACTCAATTTTTAAAATGCTCAATTATTCTGCACCATTAAATGCCTTACAAAATAAAACAATATTAATCACCGGCGCCGGCGCTGGTATCGGTAAAACAGCAGCAATAACGTTTGCCAAACATGGGGCAACTGTCATTCTGTTAGGTCGGACGGTAAAAAAACTGGAATCGGTTTACGATGAAATAGTCAATGCAGGATACCCAGAACCCGCCATAGTGCCCTTAGATATGCAAGGTGCCACTAAAAAACACTACCAAGATATGGCCAATACCATTATTAGTCAGTTTGGAAAGCTTGATGGTGTATTGCAAAACGCCAGCGTGTTAGGGCATTTAGAACCTTTTAAACAGATTGAAGAAGATATTTTCAATCAAGTAATGCAAATTAATTTAAACAGTCAATTTTTGATGACACAAGCATTATTAGAAGCCCTTGAGCTCGCTCCTAAAGCTTCAGTTATTTTTACCAGTTCCAGTGTTGGTAGCCAAGGCAGAGCCTATTGGGGAAGCTATGCAATATCAAAATTTGCAACAGAAGGAATGATGCAAGTCTTAGCTGATGAATACGCAGGCTCAAGTTTACGCTTTAACTGCATTAATCCAGGGGCTACTCGTACTTCAATGCGTTCAAAAGCATTTCCAGGAGAGGATGCAAGTACACTTAAAACGCCGGAAGATATTATGCCATTGTATTTATATTTGATGTCAGATGACAGTCAAGAAGAGAATGGAAAAACCTTTGTAGCCCAACCTAAATCGTAGCAAATTGAACTTATGCTTGGATGAAAATGAGTTTAAGCGAAGGTTCAAAAACAAAAGTGCGGCTAATGAAAGCCGCACTTTTACTACTGACGTTGAAACAAAATCAATCGCCGATTTTAGCCCAAGTATCACGTAAACCCACTGTACGGTTAAATACTAGATTAGATTCATTGCTGTCCTTGTCTTTGCAGAAATACCCCGTACGTTCAAATTGTACGGTTTGATTTATTTCAGCATCTAATAAGCTTGGCTCTACCCATCCATTTTTCACAATTAAAGAATCAGGGTTGATACAATCAACAAAGTTTTCTTCAGCTGCAGGATTAGGCACCGTGAACAAACGATCATAAAGTCGTATTTCAGCCGGTAAGGCTTTACTCGCACTTACCCAATGAATTACTCCTTTTACTTTGCGTCCATCAGCAGGGTCTTTACCTAAGGTATCGGGATCATAACTACAATAAATCGTTGTGACCTCCCCTGCGTCATTCTTTTCAACTCGCTCAGCTTTAATCACATAGGCATTGCGCAAGCGCACTTCTTTACCCAATACTAAGCGTTTAAATTTCTTATTCGCTTCTTCACGGAAGTCATCGGCTTCGATTAGCACTTCTCGAGTAAACGGAATAGTGCGAGTTCCTTTACTTTCATCATTAGGATGATTAGCTGCGGTAAGTTCTTCAACCTGATCAGAAGGATAATTTTCAATCACGATCTTAACGGGAGCTAATACTGCCATAGCGCGATTGGCATTTTCATTAAGATCTTCACGTATACAGGCTTCAAGCATTCCCATTTCGACCATATTATCCATTTTGGTCACGCCAATACGCTTACAGAATTCACGCACTGAAGCAGGTGTATACCCTCTTCGACGTAATCCAGCGATAGTAGGCATCCGCGGGTCATCCCAACCGTTAACAAAATCTTCTTCAACTAATTGAATCAGTTTACGCTTACTTAAAACCGTATATTCTAGGTTTAAGCGTGAAAATTCGTATTGACGTGGTTGTGATTGAATATCGATATTGTCAATAACCCAATCATACAAACGACGATTATCTTGAAACTCTAGCGTACATAGTGAATGGGTAATCCCTTCAATGGCATCAGATATACAATGGGTAAAATCGTACATTGGATAAACACACCACTTATCACCCGTTTGATGATGATGGGCAAATTTAACGCGATAAATAACCGGATCACGCATACACATGAATGCGGAAGTCATATCAATTTTAGCCCGCAAAACACAATGGCCTTCAGCATATTCTCCGGCTGTCATTTTGCCAAACTCAGCTAAGTTTTGCTCAATTGTGGTGTCACGATAAGGACTATTTTGTCCAGGCTGAGTTAGCGTACCACGCATTTCTCGCATCGCTTCTTGACTAGAAAAGTCTACATATGCCAAGCCTTTTTCTATCAATTGCGTGGCATAAGCATGCAACTGATCAAAATAGTTTGAAGAATAACGGGCATCGCCTTCCCAATGAAACCCCAACCATTGAACATCGTTCTTGATTGAATTGACATAGTCGATGTCTTCTTTATCTGGATTGGTATCATCAAACCTGAGGTTACAGGTGCCTTGATAATCTTGTGCAATGCCAAAATTCAGACATATCGATTTCGCGTGGCCTATATGCAGATAACCATTAGGCTCAGGCGGAAAACGAGTATGTATTTGTTGGTGCAACCCTGCTTGCAAATCTTTATCAATAATTTGACGTATAAAGTTGGTCGGACGAATGTCTGTCTCGGCCATTAATAGTTCCCCTGTAACACATGTATTAGACACGAAAAAAGAAGGCATTATAGCACTTTGATACAAAGGCAAAATCTTTTTAATCAAATAATTTATAAAGCATTCACCTGAAAGCTGGTGTATAAAAGTAACGAATATAAGGTTTTCCATTTACCAGCATCGCTAAAGAATAATAAAAAGTTACCACTATGAAAGTAAAAGCGACCTCTTTTGATATTGCCCACCTCGCCGGCGTATCACAATCTACTGTTTCCAGAGCCCTTCGGGATAGCCCTCTGGTTAACCAACAAACTCGAGATAAAATCAAAGCGATAGCCACTGAGCTAAATTACAAGGTGGATAAAAATGCGAGTAATTTACGCCAACAACAAAGTAGAACCCTAGCCTTATTATTGTTTGAAGATCTGACCACCGATGACTCTCTAATTAATCCGTTCTTTTTATCGATGATAGGCAGTATTACCAAAGCAAGTTCAAATGCAGGTTATGATCTGCTCATATCTTTTCAGAATATGAGTGATGACTGGCACGCCGAATTCGAAGACACGAATAAAGCCGATGGTATCATTTTACTGGGGTACGGCGATTTTGTTGATTATCGAGATAAGTTAACTCAGCTGGAAGAACAACAAACCCATTTCGTCAGATGGGGAGCCGAAGATAAAGCTCACCCTGGACTTTCCATTGGCTGTGACAACTACCAAGGCGGATTTGATGTGACACAACACTTGATTAAGTCTGGACGTAAAACCTTTGGTTTTGTTGGTGGCGCAGATAACCATGCCCCTGAATTTCAGGCCCGTTACTTAGGTCATTGCCAAGCGTTAAAAGATGCCCATCTGAAAGTAGATAAAAACTACCAAGTTGAAGCATTTTCTACTGAAAACTCTGGGTATGATGCCGCCAAACAACTTTTGAGCGCTAGTCCAGAAATAGATGCAATCTGTTGTGCCAGTGATTTAATTGCGATTGGCGTAATGCAAGCCTGTAAAGATTTAGGTAGACAAATCCCCAATGATATTGCGGTCGTAGGCTATGATAATATTCCGGTATCACGATTCACTCACCCTGCATTAACTACCGTTTCGCAAAACACGATTCGTGCAGGTGAATTATTAGTCGCCAGTCTATTGTCGCTTATAAACGGCGAAGAACCTAAGACACAATCCATGCAAGTAGAAGTGATTCAGCGTGAATCATGTGGATGTAAGAAGTAGATATAACGGCTTTAACTTGTTGCAGAAAGTAAAAAACCGCGCTAAATAAAGTCTCATATTATAGTAATAAGACGATAAATAGCGCGGCTAGCTGCTCATAAATTTATATAGTGTTATTCCACCGCGGTCACTGTTACCACAGCCGCTTCAGGGTCAGGTCCTGACACCTTAAATTGATACAAACCTGCACTCTCAATTTCTAACATTAAATTACTCGCATTATAAAGCAGGCCTAAGGGTGTCCCTAAATCGATTGAAGTACTTTCTTCTGCAGCACCTAAATTAACAGTAGACCAATCAGCAGAAGCCACTTTAAATTCATAGCTGCCAGCTTCAAGGTTAATTTGCACGGAGTATTCTCCAGCACCGTCGTAGCTTAATACATCTACTTCGCCCCACCCATTCATGCTACCTCGAATATAAACAGACGTATCTGCAAAAAACTCCGTAGAAAACACAGAAACAGTGGGTTCCTCAATATTGCTTACATCAAAAACAAAGCTATATTCACCTTCCTGCTCAATCGTTAGCGCTAGATTACTACCACTTTTAGCTAAAAACTTTTGTTGGCCAATTACGATAGAAGTATTTGCCTCGGCACTACCGTAATCAACAGTCGACCAATCAGCTGATGCCACTTTAAACTCGTAATCTCCGGCGGCAATATTCATTGTAGTAGTGTAGATACCGCCAACATCATAAGACATTGGGTTATCTTCACTCCAACCATTCATAGCGCCACGAACAAATACCGTTGTTCCGAAGAAAGGTTCTTCGTGATCAACACTAAATACAGGAGCTTCTGAGTCACTTGCATCAATAACAAATTTCAAGATAGCGTCTTGGGTTAGTGTCAATTGTAGATTCGAACCGCCTCTTGATAAGGTTTTTTCATCTCCTAACAACACAACTTGATCGGAAGAACCAAAATCAACTGTAGACCAATCGGCAGACGCCACTTTGAATTCATAAGTTCCGGCAGCAACAGCGATAACAGCTTCATAAATACCGTCACCGACATAGTTCATGCTATTACTTTCCCCCCAACCGTTGAATCCACCGCGGACAAACACGGAAGTACTGCCGTAGGGTACAACATCAGGAGCACCTGATGTGGCGTAAGCAGATAAGCCTGTGCCTTGAGCGCCCATTTGTGGTTTAACAAACACAGCAGTGGTTAAGGCTGGCACCGTAAAGGTCCCCTCTCCCTCACCTGCAGTAAAATAAGCGCCGCGAACCACAGGATCTGTAGAAGCCATTTGCACATTGTGCAATTCAAAATCAGCAGCAGTTGGGACAGTGTGGCTTTGCTCTTCGTAGCTGGTGTTAACCACCACCACTAAAGCATCGACCATTGGATCAAGATCAGCTCTGGGCATATCAGGATCGGCAGATACTCCATCATCAATACTCATCACAATCAAACCGTTAGTTTGACGGCGACCAATATTGTGAAACCCAAGACGGTCTATTATCTGATCGCCAGAGGTTAATCTAAACAAAGGACTGCCCGAGCGTATCATTAACATCTCATCAAATATTGCAGAAGCAAATTCAATTTCAGTCATGCTTGCAGCACGTTCAGGTGCAGCAAAGAAAATTTGCATTTGCTGCCATTTATCTTGATTGTCCTCGGCTAATGGTAGACCAACATTCCAGTTATTCGATTGCATGCTGAAATCTACGTAGTTAAACCAATCTCCAGCATCATAGGTATTGCGGTCCATTGATTTAGAGCGTAGGAAATCACCGCCCATTTGTAAGAACGGGATACCCTGAGACATGAGTGGTAAAGTAGCACCTACATTTTGAGCACGCACACGCTCTGCCAATGTTAAGTCATCAGGCAAGGTATATTGGAAATTATCCCATAAGGTTTCATTATCATGCTTAGATACATAATTGATAATATCAGCAGGATCTGTCGCGTAGCCACCAATGCTGCTAGTGGTAGAAGCAACACCATTAAAATCTTCCAGGACGTAATCAGTTAAGGTGCCTGCCAATGACATTTTAATTCTATCCTGGTCGAGCATCGCGGCATTATCAGCTTCGCGCTTGAAGATGTGACCTTGTCGAACCGCTTCACGTATTCGGTCATTGTATGTACCTATTTCTGTACCAGCCATATTCCCTTGATTCGCTTGCTCGTAACCACGATCTTCACGAGTCCAGCCTTCACCATAGAAATAAGTATCTTCATCCACACTTTTAACCGCTTCAAACAACCGTACCATCGTATCTTTGCTGGCTTGACTCATAATGTCGAAACGGAAAGAATCAAACTTATATTCAGACGCCCACAACGTAAGTGAGTCTTGCATTAATTTTTCCATCATCACATTGCGGGGTTCTGTATCATCGCAACAGGTTTCACGAATAATCGCGCCAGTATCTACTGCATACCTGTGGTAATACCCAGGAACAACTTTATCTAAGACAGATTTTGTGCTGAGTTCTGACGCATTGGTATGGTTGTATACAACATCCAGTGCCACACGCAATCCTAGCCCATGCAATGCCATATTCATTGCGCGCATTTCCTTAATCCGAGCAACCCCTTCAGGGTCAGAGGAATAGCTACCTTCTGGCGCATTAAAGTGAAACGGATCGTACCCCCAATTAAACTGGTCGTGATTACGCATAGCTTGAGTCAACTCTTGGGCTTTTTGCCCTTCCCCAACACCAAAACTTTCAAATAGCTCAGCTAAGGTCATATCTTCACTAATTGAGCCATCTTTACAAATATCGGCACTGGTATTTAAACGACAAAGTTGACCAAAAGTACTGTTTAAATCCACGACTTTAGTTGTGTCTTCCTCGATTGAAGCAATATCGTTAGCGGGTAATAAATGGAAATGAGTGACACCCGCTTCAGCTAACTTGCGTAAATGCTCTACTGGCAAACTGCCGTCTTCAGTAAAGGCTAAGTACTTGCCACGATTAGCTGCCGAAGTACTTTGGTCACGCACACTAAAGTCGCGAATATGCCCTTCATAGATGACCGCATCTTCAAAATTTTCAATAGTAGGAATCACATGTGAATCCCACCCATCCGGTTTAAGATCATCATCCTGCAAATTCACAAATTGAGAAAAGCGACTATTTGTGGAAAGACTAACCGAATAAGGGTCAGTGACATTTAATACCTGTATGCCGCTTGCCTTTGGATGATAAACAGTCACTTCATATCGGTATAATTGTCGATCTAATTCCGCACCGCCGGTATACGACCAAACACCAGTATCATCATCTACTGACATAGGTATGGTTGACGCCAGTGTTTTGTCCTGGTTATACAGTTTTAATTGTACATTTTGCGCAGTTGGCGCCCATACTGAAGCAGTGATTGTATCGCCATCATAGATTGGACCTAGCGTTGCTTCATCCGCATCCATATCTCCTGACGTATACACCTGATCAATTGCATTGGCCATTTGAATACCCGTTGCAGCAACTATCAGTCCCTCAGCGTTATAACCGGCCAAAACGGCTTGGGTTTTAAATACAGATTTAGCATCCTCTACAGACCAATCACCATAAAACGCGCCTAAATTCGCTAAATGAGGGGCAATGGCTTGCTGTTCATCGGTTAAGTCAGTTGCCGTCAATTCGATAGCAGTACCATTTAAACCAGTCTCTAAAGAAGCGACCAAATCAGCATCAGCCGAATAATGTAACTTCACCACAGCAACCGCGTCACTGGTATCCCAAAGTAAGGTATTAACGTCTAGCCAGTGAGCTTGTTGGCCTTCAATTTTAACTGGTTGAGGACCGAGCGAAACGATCGGATACTCGAATACGGCCTCTTCACCAGAGAACGTAAAATTCATGCGTGCGAATTTGGGATCATCTTGAGACAGCGGCATTCTTTTATCTGAGCCGCCCATTTCTTTACCGGCGTCATCAGTCCCAATATGGATAATGAAGTTTCCACACGCTCCTGCGCTACCCGCGTAGTTTTCAACAAGATCAATAACCCAATATGCACCATAATTAGGATCCACTCCGTCATGCACGCGACCATTAGCCCAATCGGTATCAGAGTCAGCATATGCACTACAAGTATCATTATTCCACGTGTGTAAACGATAGCCTTCATAGGAGGGATCAGTAGAGGAATTATCCGCACCTACCGCTGCTCGGTTATAATACAAAACCGCCTGATCCGCTTCCGGGGTCACCATAGGTTCAGGAGCAGTTGGGTCAGCTCCCACCACACAGGCATCATTGGTCTCATTAGGTACAGTGGGCGCATCACACTGAATCGGCGGTGGTGCCACGCATGCAGTGCCCGTTGAATTAGGTACATTAGGGACACTACAGGTCAGCAAGTTATTGCTTCCCGATTTAACATCAGCTCCACCACAGCCAGTTAAAATCAGTGCGGTTGCTAGCAGCATCATCTTTATTAATGCGCTTAAATTAGTAAACATAGGTCTATACTCCAATGTTATTTTCTTTTGACAGCGACGATTCGATTTAAAAAGTTTGGTTAGTTTCATAGCGAGTACGTCACCCCAAGGAAGTATTGGGTTCCAAAGTATTGAATAGTGCCGGTTTGAGATTCTCGACCGAAATAACTTTTGGTGGGTGCATCCGTTAGATTATTAATTTGAAACAACACACCTAGATTGTCATTGATGTCGTATGATGCTTGATAGTCAATAATGAGTTCGTCATCGAAGTTAACAATTTGCTCATTTACAGCAACTTGTTTTGAGACAAACGCATCACGCCAGCGCACATTCACGCGAGTTTCGAAGTCTTCGTATTCCCAGAAAAGTGTGCCATTTACTACCGTTTCAGATAGTCCGGGTAATTGTTGCGGAACACTTGTCCCACCTAAATTTGTTTGAAATTGAATTTCACTTTCAGTGTAGGAGTAACTCGCACTCACCCCTAAGCCGTCCCAAGGTGCAGGTAAATAACTATAAACTTGGGTGTAAGCCAATTCGATACCACGAATATAACCGCCTTCTCTATTGTTAACGGCCGTTGTGTAGGGTCCATTCGTGGTTGGAACCGTAATGAACAATGGCTCACCATTGGCATCTGTGGCTTGCGTTGCTTCGGCGCTTGGATCATCAGAATCTAAGAACACAGGTACTTCAATAGAAGAAGGGGTTTGGAAGCCATTGCCAGCGAAATCAAAGGGGTCGATGGTAAAGTCATTAATAAATGACTTAATATCTTTGTAAAATAACGCGACAACAATTGCTCCGTCGGTTTCATCAAAATAATGCTCATAAGAGATATCATATTGATTAGCATAAAATGGACGTAAATAAGGGCTGTTGGTTGAACTACCGGATAGCTCGGCATCACGATCAACGGAAATTTCCCCAGAATCTGGATTCATAGTCGCGTTGACATCAGCTACACGAACATTTGAATTGGCGAATAAGCGATTAATCGGAGGTCTACCCATCACTTTTGCCGCTGCAAATCTAAGTTGGTCTTGCTCGGTCAATTTAAAATTCAAGTTGAACGAAGGTAAATAGTCTGTGTATTTATCAACTAACAACTCTGGACGGTAAAAATTATTGATCAAGCCAACTTCATCGGTGATTAACTGCGCACCTAACTCAGGATCTCCCATAACTACATCAACTAAGATAGTCTCTCCGGTATCAGGATCAGTCCCTTCAATTTGAATACTGCGACTTACATCTTGTAAAAACGTAGATGATTGTTCTGTTTCAACACGACGAATACCAATGTTTCCTGTAATGGGTAAATCACCGACTTCAGTGTCAATATTTGCCATGATGTAGGCAGACAACACTTTTTCATAGACTTCGCCACTTTCTAACACCGACCATGCCGTATTAGTGGTGCCGCCTGGACTGTTGATCACACCAGGATGACCTGCTCCCCAGGTTTGAACTGGCTGTGGTGTTCCTTCGGGGAACCAAGCTGACAATGCGCTATCAAGATCCACAGAGAGGTAACTTGGGAAATAACCAAAATCCCCTTCCCAATTGACCACAGAAGCCAACTGATCATTCAACGCCAAAGGCGGTTGACTGGCGGAAAATGAAGAGTCGCTGCCATATTCATATACTGAGCGATCATTAGAGTATTCGCGGTCTGAATAACGAACCCCAACCTCAAATGAAGAAATAAATGGATTATCAACTTCATATGTAAGATCTAAACGATATGCAAATAATTCATCTTCATTTTCATAAGGATAGATACCGTATTTGGTCACATAGACATTATTTACATCTGAAAAATCATCAAATTGACTAAAGCCGATATCCGGTAAATCCAATCCATTGAGCAAATATGAAATTGAAATATCGGTATCAAATCGAGGCGTTCCACTTTCATCTTCGGCCCCTACTAATGACCACAATAGACCGTTTCTAAATTCACTTTTGGCCTTTGAATATGAAAAATCGACTTTGATATTCAAATTATCCGTAGCCTGCCAATCTGCATTTAATCCGAAATTCTGAATTTCATCAAAATCCTGATTGTCATCATTCACCAACTCAACACGAGTAAATGAATCTGTACCGCGACTAAATGTGCCGCCGATAACCGTATTATTATCCACAACAGGGTTAGTAATGACTGCGGTACCTGGTTCTAGCTTAACTCGAAAACCACGGGCAAATTCCTCAGAATCGAAACGGGAATAAAATGCATCGGTTTTTAATACAAAATTATCAGTGGGTGCCCATTCGATAGCGGCCATATAACCATCACGGGTTTCTTCGCCACCTTTGTGCTGCATCTCGAATCCTTCGCTGACGAATTCACATTCGATACATTGCTGATCTTTAGGCACATCAGAGGTAGGGTCATAATTTTCCTCATCACCTTCGAGGAAATCTACATCACGCTCAGTATTGTAGGCCAAACCTATAAACTGAGTAGATACACTAGGCTGAAATAACCTTGCGTAACCTAGCGCCAGCCCTAAAGTGTCATCTAGCATTTTAGTTTGGAAAGAAAAACTAATGCGGTGACCAAATTCTTCTGCATCGGACACTTCACCTGCCCGATCGTTATACATGCCTCGCACATTCATATTGAACTTGTAATCTTCTGAAATAGACAATGGACTAGCTGTTTGCAACTCAACTGTGCCTGCTACTCCACCTTCAATTAAGGATGCTTTGGGAGTTTTGTATACCGCTGCAGAGGAAATTAATTCAGACGGGTATTGATCAAATTCGATTGAGCGAGATCCGCTAGTGGATACTTGTTCTCGACCATTTAAAGTTGAAAAAACAAAATCACCAGATAATCCTCGGATATTTATTTCAGCAGCTTGCCCTCCCGTTCTCACCGCTGAAATACCGGGTAAACGCGTCAATGCATCTGCCATAGATACATCTGGTAAACCACCTAAATCATCAGCTGATAATTGCTCTGAAACAGTGTCACTGAAACGCTTTTGGTTAAGGGACTTTATTAGACTTGTTCTGAATCCTTTAACCTCTATTTTTTCGATTTGATCCACCTTTGCATCAGGCTGTTGCAACTCTGTTTCCTGAGCAAGGGCACTTATACTTGTGAGTGTCATACCGCTTGCAAGCAAAGCTGTTGTAATCAAACTGGGTCTGAATTTTTTCATGTGTGTTTCCCGTTCCCGTTTGTGGTTTCTATTTGAAAATTTTATCGACAATCTAAATACGATTGGCCAATAACACCAAAATTTACGATCATACAATGTTACATCTGTGTTAACAGAACACTCAATGCTGTGCATACGTATTCAATGCAGTGATGCATAGATTTTGGCTAAAAATGAAGATCTAATCAGGAAAGTTGGAACGAATGAAATGATCTTAAGCTTCTGTATTTATTTATAATATTTGAACGAGAAGATGGATTACTAGGTAACTAAAACAGATTTACTCTCATATTTAGGCACAATAATAGCAAAGGGAAAGTCAAGATCATGATTAACATTGAGACAACAGGATATTATTTAATAACGAGATTATTGTTAAATATTTGTGTTTTTTAGACGACTTTAAATAGCCATAAAAAGGTCGTTTTTTAGACTAAAATAAATAAAAAAAACCCGCCAAATGACGGGTTTTATCTAGCAAATTAAACGCAGATTACCAACCAGTAATTTCGCGTAGCCCTTTACCAATATCAGCAAGTGAACGAACCGTTTTAACACCGGCATCTTCAAGTGCTTTGAACTTCTCATCAGCTGTACCTTTACCACCGGCGATAATTGCGCCAGCGTGACCCATACGCTTACCAGCAGGTGCAGTAACACCAGCAATGTAAGATACAACAGGCTTAGTAACGTTAGCTTTGATAAATTCAGCAGCTTCTTCTTCTGCAGAACCACCAATTTCACCAATCATAACAATAGCTTCTGTTTCTGGATCTTCTTGGAACAATTTCAGGATGTCGATGAAGTTTGAACCTGGGATAGGGTCACCACCAATACCTACACAAGTAGATTGACCAAAACCTTCATCCGTAGTTTGTTTAACGGCTTCATAAGTCAATGTACCAGAACGAGAAACAATACCTACTTTACCAGGCTTATGGATATGGCCAGGCATGATACCGATTTTACATTCTCCAGGAGTGATCACACCTGGACAGTTAGGACCGATCATACGAACGCCCTTCACGGTCAAGTATTCTTTTACGAACAACATGTCGATTGTTGGAATACCTTCAGTGATACAAATAATCAATTCGATGCCCGCATCAGCAGCTTCGACAATTGAATCTTTACAGAATGCAGCAGGTACATAAATAACAGAAGCAGTTGCGCCAGTTGCTTCAACAGCTTCACGTACTGTGTTAAATACAGGCAAATCTAAGTGAGTTGTACCACCTTTACCAGGAGTTACACCACCAACCATTTGAGTACCGTAAGCAATCGCTTGCTCAGAGTGGAAAGTACCTTGACCACCAGTAAAACCTTGGCAGATAACTTTAGTATGCTTATTAATTAATACAGACATTATTTGCCCTCCGCAGCTTTAACAACTTGCTGAGCTGCGTCAGTTAGACTGCTTGCAGCTATGATATCTAGGCCAGAAGCAGCTAATACTTCACGTCCTAGTTCAGCGTTAGTACCTTCAAGACGTACAACTACAGGTACGTTTACACCAACTTCTTTAACTGCACCAATAATACCTTCAGCGATCATGTCACAACGTACAATTCCACCAAAAATATTAACTAATACTGCACTAACGTTGCTGTCAGAAAGAATAATTTTAAATGCTTCTGCTACACGTTCTTTAGTTGCACCGCCACCAACATCAAGGAAGTTAGCTGGTTTGCCACCGTGAAGGTTAACAATATCCATAGTTCCCATTGCAAGACCGGCACCGTTAACCATACAACCAACGTTTCCGTCTAGTGCTACATAGTTAAGTTCCCATTTAGCCGCTTCAGCTTCACGAGCGTCATCTTGTGATGGATCGTGCATAGCTTTAACTTTAGGCTGACGATATGCTGCGTTACCATCGATAGCAACTTTAGCATCTAGACAATGAATGTCGCCGTCAGCTTTGATTACTAGAGGGTTGATTTCGATCAGGGCAATATCAAGGTCAACAAACATTTTTGCTAAACCTAAGAATATTTGCGTGAACTGTTTAATTTGTACGCCTTTAAGGCCCAACTGAAATGCCATATCACGAGCTTGGTATGGTTGAGCACCAACGATTGGGTCAATTTCAGCTTTTAAAATCTTTTCAGGTGTTTCTTCAGCAACAGTTTCAATTTCAACGCCGCCTTCAGTAGACGCCATGAAAACGATACGACGAGAAGTACGGTCTACAACCGCACCTAAATAAAGTTCATCGGCGATATCAGTACAAGATTCAACTAAGATCTTGCTAACTGGTTGGCCGTTTTCGTCTGTTTGAAATGTAACTAGGTTCTTACCTAACCATTTTTCAGCAAAAGCTTTTATTTCGTCTTTAGATTTAACTAATTTAACACCGCCAGCCTTACCTCGGCCACCCGCGTGTACTTGGCACTTAACTACCCATTCGCTTCCGCCAATTTTATCAGCCGCCGCTGCAGCTTCTTCTGGAGAATCTGTTGCAAACCCTTCAGATACTGGCAAGCCATATTCTTTGAATAATTGCTTACCTTGATATTCATGCAAATTCATGGTGTTTCTATCCGTTTAATTTAATATAAAAGCCGCACATCAGCGACTTGATTAAAGGTGTCGATAATATACCGACATTCGGATAGATGATAACTTCCGTTATCATCTATCAATTCGATTTAGACCAAGGTTTTAAACGTCCAATAATAGACGAGTTGGGTCTTCTAGCATTTCTTTTACCGTAACCAAAAAGCCTACGGATTCTTTACCATCAACGATGCGGTGGTCATAAGATAACGCCAAATACATCATAGGTAAAATTTCAACTTTTCCATTTACCGCCATTGGACGATCTTGGATTTTATGCATACCAAGAATCGCACTTTGTGGAGGATTAATAATTGGAGTTGATAACAATGACCCAAAAACACCACCGTTAGTGATAGTAAAGTTACCACCTTGTAGATCATCCATAGCAAGTTTGCCATCACGACCTTTAAGCGCAAGAGATTTAATACCGCTTTCAATCCCTGCCATCCCCAATGCGTCACAATCTCTTAATACTGGCGTTACCAAACCGCGAGGAGTAGAAACCGCAATAGAGATATCAAAATAGTTATGATAAACAATATCATCACCATCGATTGATGCATTTACTTCAGGGAAACGTTTTAACGCTTCAGTTACTGCTTTTACATAAAACGACATGAAACCTAAACGAATACCATGGCGCTTTTCGAAGCTTTCTTGGTATTGCTTACGCAAATCCATAATTGGCTTCATGTTGATTTCATTAAATGTTGTCAACATTGCAGTAGAGTTTTTCGCTTCTAACAAACGAGTTGCAATGGTTTTACGCAAACGTGTCATTGGAACACGTTTTTCAGTGCGCTCACCGACTAAAGCAGCAGGCGCGGCTGGTGCATCTTTGGCTGCAGGTTTAGAAGCACCTTTAAGATGTTTTTCTACATCTTCTTTAGTGATACGTCCGCCTTTACCAGTACCTTTGATGTTAGCCGCGTCTACGCCTTTTTCAGCTAATAAACGTCTAACCGAAGGACTAAGTGCATCATTTTCTTCTGCTGATTCGGCTTCTGCAGACTCTGCAGCAGTTGGGGCTGCAGCACCCGCACCTTCGATGAAATTAGCGATGACTTGTTCACCAGTAACTGTCTCGCCTTCAGGTGCCAATATG
Source organism: Aliiglaciecola sp. NS0011-25 (assembly GCF_040370605.1). NCBI lineage: Bacteria > Pseudomonadati > Pseudomonadota > Gammaproteobacteria > Alteromonadales > Alteromonadaceae > Aliiglaciecola > Aliiglaciecola sp. NS0011-25. The sequence continues at coordinate 40,002 of NZ_BAABWR010000002.1, read as the reverse complement.
TCACTCAAAGAACCGTCTGCTGGAGCAACGACTTCTAACACTACTTTGTCAGTTTCGATATCCACTAGATTCTGATCCCGAGAAACAGCTTCCCCAGGTTGTACATGCCATGTTGCTATTGTTGCGTCAGCTACCGATTCTGGCAGCACAGGAACTTTAATTTCCACTGATTTACCCTTTGTACTTGATGTAGATGGTTGACTAGCGGCTGGAGCTGCAGATGCTTTAGTACTGCTAGCGCCATCGCCTTCTTCTAGTTTTGCAATTATTTGTTCACCAAGGACTGTATCACCCTCAGCATCCATAATTTCTGTGATTATACCCTCTTCTGGGGATACAACTTCTAGCACTACCTTGTCGGTTTCAATATCAACAAGATTTTGATCACGACTGACTTTGTCACCAACTTTGACATGCCATGTGGCAATCGAAGCATCTGCTACTGATTCTGGTAGCACCGGTACTTTAATTTCTATTGTCATACTGGTTCCTAATTATAAAGTAAGTGCATCATCAACCAACGCTTTTTGCTGTTGATTGTGAACCGCGTTATAGCCAACTGCAGGAGAAGCAGATGCAGTTCTACCCGCATAGGTCAATTTTGCGCCTTCTGGAATAGATGCCCAGAAATGATGCTGGCTACAATACCAAGCTCCCTGATTTTGTGGTTCTTCTTGACACCATACCCAATCTTTTACATGTGCGTATTTCTTGGTTATGTTTGCCACCATTTCCTCACTTGGGAATGGGTAAAGTTGCTCAATTCTGACTATAGCCACATCGTGTTGTTCATTTTTACGACGTTGTTCTAACAAATCGTAATATACTTTACCTGAACACATTACAACACGCTTAACGTCAGCTGGCTTAATTTCATCAATTTCGTCAATGACATTATGGAAGATACCATCGGTCAATTCATCAAAACTAGAAACAGCCAAAGGATGACGTAAAAGTGATTTTGGTGACATCACGATTAGAGGTCTACGCATCGGACGAATAGCTTGACGTCTGATCATATTGTAAACCTGTGCAGGTGTAGAAGGCACACAAACTTGCCAATTGTGATCTGCACATAATTGTAGAAAACGTTCTAATCTAGCTGAGCTATGTTCCGGACCTTGTCCTTCATAACCATGTGGCAACAATAATGTTAGACCACATAAACGTCCCCACTTAGCTTCGCCAGAACTTAAAAACTGATCAATAACCACTTGCGCACCGTTGGCAAAATCACCAAATTGTGCTTCCCAAATGGTTAATGTGCCAGGTTCAGCGGTTGCATAACCAAACTCAAATGCGACAACTGCGGCTTCAGATAAAACCGAGTCGTAGATTTCCATTTTACCTTGAGATTCGTCAATGTTTTGTAGAGGCATAAACTCAGCCCCATCAACTTGATTATGCAACACAGCATGACGATGGAAGAATGTGCCGCGACCTGAATCTTGCCCTGTTAAACGAATATTCGTACCTTTAGATACTATATCAGCGTAGGCCAGATTTTCTGCCATACCCCAATCTATCAGTTTTTCTTCTTTTAACATGGCTTCACGATCGCCATATAGTTTCTTAACCCGAGATTGTAATTTGAACTCTTCAGGATATTTAACTATTGAGCGACCTAGCTCAAGTAACCTTTCTTTCTCAATTGATGCGTCATATTCAGCAGTCCAATCGTGCCCTAAGTAAGGAGTCCAATCAACAGAGTGCTCGGTCATTGGACGCCATTCAGGCACAACACATGCACCGTGATCTAACGCTGCTCTGTATTCACTGACCAATTTTTCCACTTCGTGCGCTTCAATGCTGCCCTCAGTCGTTAATTGATCAGCGTACAATGCGCGTGGCACAGGATGTTTTTTAATTTTTTGGTACATCAACGGCTGAGTTGCATTCGGCTCATCGGCTTCGTTGTGGCCATGACGTCGATAACATACCAAGTCAATCATCACATCACGTTTAAATGTGTTGCGATAATCTAATGCTAATTTTGTCACGAATAAAACCGCTTCAGGATCATCAGAGTTAACGTGAAAAATAGGCGCCTGAACCATCTTTGCAATATCAGTACAATATTGAGTGGAACGAGTATCTTCAGTTTTAGAAGTGGTAAAACCAACTTGGTTATTTATCACTATTCTTACTGTACCACCTACTTTGAATCCCCGTGTCTGAGACATATTAAATGTCTCTTGCACAACGCCTTGTCCAGCAATGGCAGAGTCACCATGAATAGTAATTGGTAGTACGGTAGAACCATCAGCACAGTTGCGGCGATCAAGTCGCGCTCTTACTGAACCGATAACAACTGGGTTTACGATTTCCAAATGTGAAGGGTTAAATGCCAACGCTAAATGAACGTTGCCACCGCCGGTAGCGAAATCAGACGAAAAACCAGCGTGATATTTAACATCACCAGCGCCAAGCGATTCATCGTGTTTACCGGAAAACTCATCAAATAAAACTGATGGATTTTTTCCTAAAACGTTCACAAGTACGTTTAATCGTCCACGGTGAGCCATACCAATAACAACTTCTTTAGCGCCACTTTCACCCGCGTGGTTGATTAACCCTTTGAGCATAGGTACTAAAGCATCGCCGCCTTCTAACGAAAAGCGTTTAGCTCCAGGGAACTTAGCACCTAGGTATTTTTCCATACCATCTGCAGCAACTAAGCCTTTAAGAATATTGATTTTTTCATCACGACTAATTTCAGGTTTTGCCTGTACCGATTCGATACGTTGTTGTAACCAACGTTTTTGTTCGGTATCCGTTATGTGCATATATTCAGAACCAATAGAACCACAATAAGTTCTATTTAAAGAAGTGAATAAATCCTTCAATGTCATCGTTTCTTGACCAATTGCATAAGATCCCACATTAAAATGTGTGTCGAAATCTTTTTCAGTCAAATTATGATGAGATAATTCTAAGTCGCGAACTCTAGGCTGCTTCCATAAATCCAATGGATCTAAATTGGCATGTTGATGCCCTCTAAATCGATAGGCATTAATAAGCTGGAGTACTTTGACTTGCTTATCATCACTTGTTGAAGTTTTTGAAGGTGCACTGCTAGTTGCTCTAGCCGCTGGGCCTAGTGCTGCCAACGCTTTAAATTGTTCTCTAATTAAAGAATGGTTGGTATCTAATTCAACGCCTTCTACTTTAGGCAGGCTTTCGAAAATACTTCGCCACTGCTCTGAAACACTGTTGGGGTCTTCCAAAAATGTTTCGTAGAGTTCTTCTATATAAGCAGCGTTGCCGCCAGCCATGTGTGAAGAATCCCACCATGCTTTCATCACGCTTTGTTGCATTATTGTCCCTTTAAAAAGTAAGGCTAACAACCGGATATCTAGTATGCGTAAATATCCAAAAAATAAAAGTAAATAAACCTAAAAGGTTTGATTTTTTAAGTAAAAAAGCCATCCTGCAAAGGATGGCTATTTAGACTTGCTGTCACGAATAACACCACTGGTGTTAAATGACTAAACTAAACAGCCCGTTGTAGTAGCATCGACTTGATATGGCCGATGGCTTTCGTCGGGTTTAGTCCTTTGGGACAAACACTAACGCAGTTCATTATACCGTGACAACGGAACACGCTAAAAGCGTCGTCCAAATCACTTAGTCTAGCATCAGTTGCTGTGTCACGACTATCAATTAGGAATCGATAAGCATGCAGTAATCCAGCAGGTCCAATGAACTTGTCAGGGTTCCACCAAAATGACGGACATGATGTAGAACAACATGCACATAGAATACATTCATATAAGCCATCCAGCTTAGCACGCTCTTCAGGAAGTTGAAGATGTTCACGGGCTGGCGGATGATTGTCGTCATTGATCAAAAATGGTTTAATTTTTTCATATTGCGTATAGAACTGACTCATGTCAACGACCAGATCACGTACGACTGGTAAACCAGGTAATGGACGAACCACAATTTTACCTTTTCCTAAAGCGGAAAGCGGCGTGATACATGCCAAACCATTTTTACCATTCATATTTACGCCATCAGAACCACAAACACCTTCACGGCATGAGCGACGGAATGACAACGTAGGATCTTGTTCTTTAAGGGCGATAAGCGCATCAAGCACCATCATATCTTGCCCTTCTTCCACTTCAAGCGAGTATTCTTGCATGCGTGGTGCGTTATCAACATCCGGGTTGTAACGATATATTGAGAAAGAAAGATTCATCTTCGTTACTCCAATTAATAAGTTCTAGCTTTAGGTGGAAATGCTTCACGTAATTTAGGTGTCATGTTCACATCACGTTTAAGCATTGATTCTGACTCTGGTAAATAAACAGAGTGACATAACCACTGTGAATCATCACGGTCAGGATAATCGAATCGGCTATGAGCACCACGACTTTCCGTTCTAAAGTTCGCTGCAACTGCCGTACTAAATGCAGTTTCCATTAAGTTATCTAGTTCAAGACACTCAATACGTTGAGTGTTGAAATCGCTACTCTTGTCATCTAAACGAGCGAATTTCAATCTTTCTCTAATTTCTTTCAATTCAGCAAGACCTTCGGCCATCGCATCACCTTCACGGAATACAGAGAAATTAAGCTGCATACATTGCTGTAAGTCTTTCTTAATTTGTACTGGATCTTCGCCTTTACCAACTTCTGAGCTTTCCCAGCGATTGAAACGAACCAGCGCTTCTTCAACATCAGTTTGCGATGCTTCAGCAAAATCAATCTTATCGATAGCTTCACCAAGGTGAAGACCAGTGGCACGACCGAATACAACCAAGTCTAATAGCGAGTTTCCACCAAGACGGTTTGCACCGTGTACAGATACACATGCAATCTCACCACAGGCAAACAACCCACCAATTGGTTTTTCGTTGCCATCTTTATCGATGCTGATAGCTTGGCCATCAACATTAGTTGGAATACCACCCATCATATAATGACAAGTTGGAATAACTGGAATTGGCTCTTTAACTGGATCCACGTGTGCAAACGTACGAGACAACTCAAGGATACCCGGTAATCTAGATTCTAGAACGTCTTTACCTAGGTGATCTAGTTTAAGTTTAATATGCGTACCCCAAGGACCTTCACATCCGCGACCTTCACGAATCTCAGTCATCATTGAACGGGCAACAACGTCACGACCAGCCAAATCTTTAGCATTTGGTGCATAACGTTCCATGAAACGCTCACCGTCTTTATTAAGAAGGTATCCACCTTCACCACGGCAACCTTCGGTTACTAGCGTACCAGCACCGGCTATACCTGTTGGGTGGAACTGCCACATTTCCATATCTTGAACTGGAACACCAGCTCTTAATGCCATACCAACACCGTCGCCAGTATTAATGTGTGCATTAGTGGTTGAAGCGTATATACGCCCTGCACCACCGGTAGCCAATACTACCGCTTTAGATTTAAAGTAAACGACTTCACCACTTTCAATGTCAATAGCAGTACAACCGACTACATCACCATTTTGGTTTTTGACGAGATCAAGGGCATACCATTCACTGAATACTTTTGTTTTATTTTTAACATTTTGCTGATAAAGCAAATGCAATAATGCGTGGCCTGTACGGTCAGCCGCTGCAGCTGTACGAGCGCCTTGCTCACCGCCGAAGTTTTGAGATTGACCACCGAAAGGACGTTGATAAATGCGACCGTCTTCAAAACGAGAAAATGGCAAACCCATATTTTCCATTTCAATGATCGCTTCAGGACCAGTCTTACACATATATTCGATAGCGTCTTGGTCACCGATATAATCAGAACCTTTAACCGTATCGTACATGTGCCATTCCCAGTTATCTTCATGGGCGTTTCCTAAGGCTACAGTGATTCCGCCTTGGGCAGACACTGTATGTGAACGTGTTGGAAACACTTTTGAAAGTAACGCACAGGACTTGCCTGATTGAGAAATTTGTAAAGCTGCTCGCATTCCAGCGCCGCCAGCTCCTACTACTACTGCATCGAACTCATGAACCGGAATACTCACTTCACACCCCACAAAACAAATAAACCAACTGCAACATAAACAAAAGCAATAATGTTAAGTACATATTGTAACGTTGCTCTTAAACCTGGAGCCTTGACATAATCGGTTAAAACTTGCCATAGACCAATTCTTACATGGTACATAATTGCGACTAGCGTAATGAAAGTGAAAACTTTCATAAATATGCTAGAGAACAAATCTCTCCATACTTCAAAAGTCACCACAGGAGTGGCGATAAAGAAATATGTCATGTAAAAAGAAAATAAGGTAATGATAAGTGCCGTAGCACGCAGAGTAACAAAATCTTGCACTCCATTACGTTTCAAACTCGCTTGTTCCGTTACCACAATATCACTCCTATAACGATAGTCACTAACACCCACAAACCAATAGTGGCTTGTGCGCTTAAATTACCTGACTGAATTTCTTCCCAATGACCCATGTCCATAATCACGTGACGGATACCGCCAAGGATATGATAGGTCAATGCGGATAAAGTACCGATAGCCACGAATTTACCAAGGGGCCCTGCCATAACTTCTTGCACTGTATTAAACCCATCAAGGGAAGATACAGATACAGCCCAAGCCCAGATTACGAAAATCAGAGCGAAGAACATTGCGACACCGGTTGCCCGATGTAAAATAGAAACTATAGCTGAAGGGGGAAAACTTATCGTATTGAGTTGCAGATTGACTGGTCTTTGTTTTTTCACTTTATGTGCCTGTAATCATTGTTGAGGTTTGACGCATTTAATTAAAGTTATTTTATTGTATAGTGCATAAACGAAAACTGAGTTGAACAAGTTCAACTGTTAACACTTTGTTAATTAACTATTAAACCTTTAACAACTAAGCGTTTTTTTTCATTTAGTGGCACAAAGTATATCCAGCGTTGAGCTTAATTACAATTTTTGTTCTAGATAAAAAAACTGTTTATTCAAAGTTTTCGATATTAATAGGTATTCTGAATACATTATGAGAATAAATATTAAACATTCATGTATTAAAATTGACTTGCAGCAACTTTCTAAGTACAAATAGCACACTTTTTTTCATGGCTGTTATTATTTAAGATATTTATAACAGTTTAAGAACTTAGTCTAAGGAGAACATCTTATGGCAGAAACTAAAGCCATTTTAAAGGTAGGCGACAAAGAGGTAGAACTTCCGGTACTTTCGGGAACTGCTGGGAACGACGTAATAGATGTTCGAGCTTTAGGCTCTAGCGGTTACTTCACTTTTGACCCTGGTTTTATGGCTACTGGTTCTTGCGAATCATCCATCACGTTTATTGATGGAGCTAAAGGCGTATTGCTTCATAGAGGTTATTCAATCGAAGAGCTTGCCAGAGACGCTGATTATATTGAAGTTTGTTATATGTTGTTACACGACAAAACGCCAACTTCAGAAGAATATGCTGATTTCAAAAACACTATTACACGTCACACATTGGTTCACGATCAATTAACAAATTTCTTTAGAGGTTTCCGCAGAGACGCGCATCCTATGGCCATGTTATGTGGAACAGTAGGCGCACTTTCTAGCTTCTATCATGATGATTTAGATATTACCGATCCTGAACAACGTCTTCGTAGTGCATATCGCTTAATCGCTAAAATGCCTACTTTAGTAGCCATGTGTTACAAATATAATGTTGGTCAACCCTTTGTTTATCCTCGTAATGATCTAAGTTATGCAGAAAACTTCTTAAACATGATGTTTTCTGTACCAGCTGAAGATTACAAAATCAGCCCTGCTGTTGCTAAAGCTATGGATCGTATCTTTACGCTGCATGCTGATCACGAGCAAAATGCATCGACTTCTACAGTAAGACTTGCAGGTTCTTCAGGTGCTAACCCATATGCGTGTATCGCAGCTGGTGTTGCATCTTTATGGGGACCGGCTCACGGTGGAGCTAATGAAGCTTGCTTAAACATGCTTCAAGAAATAGGCAGTGTTGACCGTATTCCAGAGTTTATCGACCGCGCTAAAGACAAGAATGACCCTTTCAGACTAATGGGATTCGGGCACCGTGTTTATAAAAACCACGATCCTCGTGCAACTGTTATGCGTGAAAGCTGTCACGAAGTGCTAGAAGAAATGAATATCGATGATCCTTTGCTAAATGTAGCTATGGAACTTGAAAAAATCGCCTTGAGCGACCCCTATTTCGCAGAGAAGAAACTTTTCCCGAATGTGGATTTTTATTCAGGTATCATTCTTAAAGCAATTGGCATTCCTACTAACATGTTTACTTGTATATTCGCATTAGCAAGAACTGTTGGTTGGGTTTCTCATTGGCATGAAATGCTTAGTCAACCTGGACAAAAAATTGGGCGTCCTCGTCAGCTTTATACTGGTGAGAACTTAAGAAAGTACACCCCAATTAAAAAATAACTTTTAGTTATGTTCAAAAATAGCGCCTTTTTTGGCGCTATTTTTTTGTAAACTGAACAATCAATAAACAACTAAACAGGCATTAACTATAAATTTACACAATGTTGCCTAAATGTTTAATGATTGACAGTTTAAATAATCGATTGTTTTTTGAAAAACGATTGAACTAGCTAAGTTAAATTTACGTAAACATCGAATAAAACGAGTATAAGTGATAAAAAATGCTTAAATACCACGCCAAAATATTAGGGTACGCAGGCCTAATTCCATTTATCATGTTGCCTTTTTTCATTCTATGGGAAACCGTTTCTTACTTTGAAGGGGTCGGTTTCTTCATTCAATACTCCGCTATAATACTGTCGTTTTTAGGTGGGGTGTTATGGTTTGACGGAATTAATAACGAACGTTCTATTAGCTTGTTGTATATTGCCATGTTGCCGTCAATTTTAGCCTGGTTAAGTGTTATTTGGTTACCTCCAAAGATAGCCCTGATTGCTTTAGCCTGTGCTTTTACTGTGGTTATTTTCTACGAATTTAAACTTTCCACCTTGGCCGTATGGTATCGATCCTTAAGAATACGCTTGACCTCGATTACCGTTGGTAGCCATTTAATGATGATTTGGTTAATTCAGCAAACGTCTCAATAATTAAAATTCAAAATCCCAAAACAATTTTGAACATAAAAAAATAGCCCTAATGGGCTATTTTTGTTGTTTATATTATCAAAAACAAGAGGTTTTAAGCTCGAATGAGCTCCAATAATTCCGCTGTTTTTTGCTCCATCAAGGCAATATCACCTGAGGATTCAACATTTAGGCGAATAACCGGCTCTGTATTCGATTTACGCAAATTAAATCGCCAGTTGCCAAATTCCAAGCCAACACCATCGGTATCGTCAATAACCTCAGCCAAAGGCTGATATTTTGCGATAACTCTTTGTAAAGCAGCATCAGCGTCTTCAAGCAAGCTATTAATTTCACCCGAAGAAGGAAAAGCAGCTATTCGCTGTTTAACTAATTCAGATAAAGGTTGAGAGCTTGTGCAGATTAACTCAGCAACGAGTAACCATGGGATCATACCTGAATCGCAATATGCAAAGTCTCGAAAATAATGATGCGCACTCATCTCACCGCCATAAACAGCATCTTCTTTTCGCATTCTTTCTTTAATGAACGCATGACCCGTTTTACTCTTTATCGGGGTCCCGCCAGCTGCTTTAACAATATCTTCGGTATTCCAATAAACACGGGGATCATAGATGATTTTACTGTCTGCATTTTTATCTAAAAATGCTTTAGCTAACAAACCTACAATGTAATAACCTTCAACAAAGTCACCTTTTTCATCAAACAAGAAGCAACGGTCAAAGTCGCCATCCCAAGCGATACCCATGTCAGCTTTGTGGGCGATGACGGCATCGGCAGTATCCGCTCGGCTTTCTGGTAATAATGGATTTGGTATACCATTTGGAAAGTCACCATCTGGTTGATGATGAACTTTGATAAATTCAATGGCAACATTTAGCTCTTTGAGTTGTTGTTCAATGGCATCTAACGCTTTTCCTGCCGCACCGTTACCCGCATTTACAACTAGTTTTAAAGGCTTAAAGTTTTTCAAATCAACGTAAGACAACATATGTTCAACATAAGCGGGTAAACAGGTACGTTGAGAATACTTTCCTGAAGTGGCAAGCTTTTCTGTTGAAACACTACCCTGCCCCTTTAAAAATGCGTCGTCGCTACAGCGCTTATCCGAAAAAAAGTTTAAACGCTCATCGACAATGGCCTGCTCATATTGTTCTGCAATATCTTTTATTGCAAATAAGCCAGTATCACCGCTGATTGGACGAGATTCGCTTTTGACTAATTTCATACCATTATAATCAATGGGGTTATGACTGGCGGTAACTTCGATTCCGCCATCCACTTTTAAATGTTTAGTGGCGAAGTAAATTTCTTCGGTCCCTGTCATCCCAAGGTCAATAACGTTTGCCCCGCCATCAACTAAACCGGCGCTAAGTGCTAACTTTAATGGCGCAGAGGTATGACGAACATCTCCACCAACCACCACGTCTTTAGCTTTTAGGTATTCGGCATAAGCTCGACCAATACGATAGGCAACATTTTCGTCCAACTGTTGCAACAACTTGCCGCGAATATCGTACGCTTTAAAACAACTAATTTGCATCTTGATAAATCCTTATTTACTTAGCAGTACGACCATATCTATCGGAAAAGCGAACAATATCATCTTCACCTAAATAACTACCTGATTGCACTTCAATAAGCTCAAGAGGCACTTTGCCTGGATTTTCTAACGCATGAACAATACCAATTGGAATATATGTCGATTCATTTTCAGTAACTAAGAAGGTTTCTTCGCCATTAGTCACTTTTGCGGTACCTGAAACTACAATCCAATGTTCCGCGCGGTGATGATGCATTTGAACTGACAATTTTTCACCAGGATTAACGGTAATTCGTTTCACTTGGAAACGGCCACCATTATCTATGGAGTCATAACTTCCCCAAGGTCTGAATACTTCACGATGAAATTCAAACTCAGGTCGATGCTGTGCTTTAAGTTCGTTAACCACGGTTTTAATGTCTTGAACTTTATTTTTGTTGGCTACCAAAATTGCATCTTTAGTTTCTACAACTACCACATCGTCCAAACCAACCACTGCAATTAAACGCTGCTCTGAATTAATGTAACTATTATTCGTATTGGTTAGCATCACATCGCCCACACAAACATTGCCTTGGGAGTCTTTTGTATCTGAGGTTTCCCACAACGACGACCAACTGCCAACATCATTCCAACCTGCATCAAGAGGAACCATAGCGGCATCGTCAGTTTTTTCCATTACCGCGTAATCCACCGAATCATCTGGACAGGTAGCGAAAATGTCAGCATCGACTCTAACGAAGTCCAAATCTTTAGATTCAGATGAAATCGCGTCTTTACATACTTTAAGCATCTCAGGTGCGAATTTTTCCAGTTCCTGCAAGTAACGACTTGCTTTGAACATAAACATTCCGCTGTTCCAATAGTAATCACCATTAGAAACGTACTTTTTAGCGGTTTCCATATCTGGTTTTTCTACGAATTGAGAAACCGCAAATCCGGTTTCAGAATGGTTTAATTGCTCGCCTCTGCGAATATAACCGTAACCAGTGTGTGCACTGTCTGGAACAATACCAAAGGTGACTAGTTTACCCTGTTCAGCCAATGCATTGGCATGTTGTATCGCTTTGTGGAAGGCTTTATTGTCTTTAATTAAATGGTCTGCAGCCAACACTAATAAAACCGGATCTTGACCTTCGCTACATGCTTGCAACGCAGCTAAAGCAATAGCAGGCGCGGTATTTCGGCCAACAGGTTCAAGTAAAATACCACCATGTTTCCTACCTTGTTGACGTAACTGTTCAGCAACTAAGAAACGATGGGCTTCATTACAAATGTAAATAGCAGGCTCTACTTGCAAACCATCGAGTCGGCTAATCGTATTTTGCAGCATGGTGTTTTCATCGGTTAATGCCAAAAACTGCTTTGGTAATGCAGCTCGAGATTTTGGCCACAATCTACTTCCAGATCCGCCGGCGAGTACAACTGGTTTCATGTATTTTTCCTTTTTTATATTTTAATGATGTCTAGATTAGCAACTCGCTAATATTGGATACTTTGAAGCTCGCCTAATTCTAGAAATCACCCGTTCCACAAACATAGTTAAACGCATGCTATAAAAGCTGCGCTTAGTAATCAACAACTGAATGTCTATTAACTGTAAATCGTCCATTTAAAGCCAATTACAAGCACAATATTAACTTTTGCCTTTCATTTTTTTAACTTCTAAACAGTGTCATAAATTAGCAATATTGATAGTACTTGTTATACTGCGCGGCAATCGAAATATCGCGAACAAATTTCATCTATGCAGGAACAAAAATCTCGCTTTGGCGGCACTGAAAGACTTTATGGTTTAACCGAAACACAGCGTCTAAAAGACGCTCATTTTTGTGTGGTCGGCATTGGTGGTGTGGGAACTTGGGCAGCTGAGGCTTTAGCCCGCACAGCAGTAGGTAATATCACCTTAATCGACCTAGATGATATTTGTACCACTAACACTAATCGCCAAATTCATGCCCTAACCGACACCGTTGGCGAAGCGAAAGTGGAAGTAATGGCTGCACGAATAAAGCAAATTAACCCTGATTGTAATGTAAATTGCATTGAAGATTTTGTCACCCCAGACAACTTAAATGAATATATGAACAATGGATTTGATTATGTCATTGATGCAATTGACAGCGTGCCTGCAAAAGCCGCTTTGATAGCCCATTGTAAACGAAATAAAATTAAGATAATTAGCACCGGAGGGGCTGGCGGTCAAATCGACCCAACCAAAATCACCATCGCAGACTTGTCAAAAACCATTCAAGACCCCCTTGCGGCGAAACTTCGCAATCAGTTAAGGCGCTTTCACAATTTCAGTCAAAATCCCAAACGTCGATTTGCCGTAGAGTGTGTCTATTCCACCGAACAACTGCGCTACCCTCAAGGTGATGGCAGTGTGTCTTGCCAAAAATCTGAGACTCAAAATAGCGCAAGACTGGATTGTAATAGCGGCTTTGGGGCATCCGTTTCAGTGACCGCATGTTTTGGTTTTTTTGCTGCATCACGAGCAATTAATAAGTTTTTATCAAGCTAAACTGCTCATGTTAGCCGGTTGCTCACTCGGGCTTTTTTAATATCTAAAATAATAGCCACGAACAACCAAATTAATACAATCGACACCATTAACCAGGTGCTCTCCGCGACCTGCATTATTTCTTCGCTTAATAGTGCAGTTGAGGTTATCAATATTAAGTAATAGGGTAAATTAAGCAATCCCGCTAACCAAACCACTTTTGACGGTCGTTTGTTAGCGCCTTGGTTAAACATAAAAAATGCCAGTGAATTAATATGTACCATGGCCAGTAATAATGAACGTAAATTAGTCGCGGAATCAGACGAACTTGACTTACTATTTAAGCGGCCTAATTGGTAATTAAGAAAAGAGCCTAAGGTTGCTGCTAAAACCATTGCTATGGTCAAATATAGAATATCCTCTAAATTAGGCTTGGATAAAATAACCAACACCACCGCGAAAAATTGACCTGGAAAATAGAACCCCACATAGACAATTGATTCAGCTAAAATAATGAAGAAAATGAGGGTGTAAAAGTACTCTCCAAAAGCTGATTTTAGATTTTCAAGAATGGTAATTCCCGCCGGAATAATATCAAAGTGCACTAGGCTAGCGATTAAACCTAACGCGAATAAAGCGGTTGTTGGCAATATAAAGGCATATTTCATATCAAAGATACGCCATCTAATCATTTTGAGATCAACACAACCACATTTCACCTTGATAAATGTTGGAATTGGAATTCATTACTATTAAAGAAAAGAAATTGGGCATATTGCCGATACCTAGATAACCGATGCTTAATTGGATTGGAAAATTAGACAAAAGGTAATTATGTCGCCACAATCAAGGTATTAGTTTAGCGACACGAATAATAATTAAGGATACTTCATGCGTATGACCCAAGACGAACTCAATCAATTAATGGCAGACAGTGCCCAAAACGCGATTGATACAACATTGGATGAATTTAAACTGGTTTTGGATGGCACAGTTGAAAGTATCGCCTTAGTGGACGATGTGATTTTAGCTTGGATTGAAAAATACAAAGATCAAGCATTAGAAAATGATGCAGTGTTCACAATATCTAATATTTACGGTGCATATATAGGTGAAATATTTAAACAGCTTGTGGGTGGAAATTGGCGCTATGATGAATCTGACAAAGATGCCCCTTACGTGGTTATGGAATATTCAGGTAAGTCTTATGCATTTGCCGGCATCTGTTATCAAAGATTGGTCAATGACAGCCAAATCAGTGTGCAAGACTACTTTCAACAAGCCGTAGGAAATAGCGTACAATAAAATAATAAAGAAAGTCAGTTTAAGAAGATACGGGCTGGTTATCGGCCCAATCTGCAATCATGTAACGTAAATGACGACTTTTGAAAATCCAATATAACACCACTAAATCAAATAAAAACAAGGTCGCTACCGCCCAAGAAAATTGCCAATGTTGGCTCAAAGAAATTTGTATTTGATGGAGCAAATCCAAAGTCACGGTTAGAATCAAACAAGGTTTAATTAGTCGTCTGATAAATTGCCATTTTGTGTCCCACCACTTTTCTCTATAAGCCACAATAATTATCGCGAGCAGCGCGCCACCACCAATTCCGAAACCAATAAACAGTTCATTCTTTTGCGGGTAAAATATTTCTAATAAGCCATCAGCATCGCGGAAATTACTTAGAGACAAAATAAAAATCACGTAGCTTTTGGCAAGAAATAAACAGCACCACCAAAAGAACCGTGGAGGTCTAATGCGTCCAGCTTCATCGTATTGACTCAAGGGTAATAATAATTTCGACATGTTACCTATTTTTAATGCTAGACACAGGCATCGCAGCCAAATGCAACAACCCTTTATTCACTCTCAGTTTGAATACCCAATGACAGAAGCATGTCATCAAGCACTTCATCTAAATCATCGAAGGTGCCGCTAGATATATATATACTCATACTTGAACGTATACTCACTTGCTGACCTTGTTGATCACCTAAAATTGTGCTTTCCAAAGCGTATCTCATACGTTCAAAAAATGATTTGGCTGAATCTTCCTCTATGTCAGTTAAACACACAATAAATTGTTCAGGTGCAAACCGACCTAAAATATCTCTATCGCGAGTTACCTGACTAAGGGTTGACGAAATTTGTTGTAACGCCAATTCACTATTTGTCGCACCTATTTGACGATTTACATCTCGGAAGTTACCTAAATCAAATAACGCTAAAGCATTAGTGCGGCCAGGCGAAGGTTCAGGTACACGACGAATTTTTGCCAGCGCAGCTTTACTATTTAATAAATTGGTAACCGAATCAAAGGACAAACTATTGAGGTATCTGCGACGTAACCAAAACACAATTGCGATGACCACGATCAAAAGCACACAGACGACTATGACGATTGTTTGAATACGTTCGTTTCTCGATTCTTGTAGACTGGACTCCAAACTTTGTATTTGACTGTGTAAATTAGCCACACCCAATATTTTGCCTGATTCTTGCTGCTCAATAGTCTTATTAATCATAACATCTGAAAATGCTTCAAAGGCTTTTTGCGCGTTTTCAACATCACCTAAAAACAACTGTATTTGCACAATAAATTTTAAGTAATCTTTGTTTCTATTGATGAATATTTTATAGCCATCGCTGGTGTTTTTTTCATCTTCTAAAAACTGTTTTAAGCAATTGATATCTTCATCTTCATAACACACCACAGCACTATACCAACGAAATAAGCTGTTAAATGTTGAGCTGTTAATTGCGTCTAAATAAATTTTCCACTTCGCCAAACTATAACGTAACTGCTCAATATTATTAGTTCTATAATGATATCCGGCCTCAGCAAAGTGCAACCATACGTTAGAAAGCGCGGTATCCACAGAGATATTTACTCTCTTAAACTCTTGGATTGCTTGTTCGGCTTTTTCAAAATTCCCGCTCGCCATTTGTGAAGAGATCACACTCATGAGAGTGGCCAACAAATTGGAACTGGTGTACGTGCTTAACCCCAATTCATAAGACTTTTGAAACTGTTCAGCGGCTAAAATTTGTTGTCCGAGTGAGGCATATAATAGCCCGATATTATTGTGAATATGCGCTAACGCCGCCTGATCATTCTTTACAGCATAGGTTTCTAATAAGGCATACATTTTACCCAGTTTTACACCTTCATCCATGTCAGCATGACAGACCGTAATCAAGCCTAATTGCGCGCTTAAATGAATGTCCTTAAATTTATTTTTGGAAAGTTGCTCCGCGCGTTCGTAAAGTTCACATCGCTCCAAGTTTTCTTGGACATCATAGATAAAACCCAGCTGATAAGTAGCGGATGCGTAATATTCCATTTCTTCATTCACATCGGCATTATTAATCAGTTCGATTAACGCTTGTTTGGCTTCCTCATGTTTGCCAACACAAATTTGCCAATGAGTCTTCATAACGGTTAATTGAAAACGTTGTGTGTCGTTTATTTCAGGAAGGTTTAAGTGCTCACCAATAGAAATATTTGCATCGTCTTCAGGACAATCATATGTATTTACTTTTGAGGAAAAAATAAAATCAGCGACTTGTTTATTTTGATTAGCGAAAACCACAGCGGAATTAAGCAGGCCAAACATGAAGAAATAAAAGCACACGGATTTTATAATCAAGATAACGTCCAACCCGCACTTTTTAAGGGAAAAGCAATTTAGCATGTTTCAATTATTCTTATTACATTCTTGGCTGAATGATTGATTATATGAAAACAATATTAAGAGTGTAAATCTTTCTACTAATGTGTACAAGACAGAATCAATTTCAATGAACTTTAAAGCGAATTCAAAGTAAAAAAGCACCATTAAAATGGTGCTTTTTGGCAATTTTGGGTAGATTTTATTTTTTAAATTTACGTACCGTAAATCCTAATAAACCTAACGCGATGATTGCAAAAGTAGAAGGCTCCGGAACTTGACCTGGGACTTGGTCGACGATAGCTTCCCACGTGCCTAAAATTTGGGCTCCTGGAAGATCACCAAAATCATCAGCTGCGAAATACACATCGCCGCTTAATGCACCATTTAAAGCATCCGCATATGCTCCAGCAGAAACAGTCCAGCTCGCTTGGCCGGTAAAGGCGAGCTCCCCTAGGGTAAATATACTTTGAGCATCATCAGTGTAACTAAAGACATTCAAACCTGGGTCACTACTGAAGTGCCTGAAGAGGCTAGGCGTACCATCACTGGTATTTAATGCACTAGTAAGGTCTCCTGATATTAACGAATGTCCTAAAGCGTTTACCGAACCGTTCGCAAAGAAATTATCGAAGTAAAAGCCTGTTGTATCAGCCCCACTGACCGTAGCAGATGAATTCTCTGCCAACGCGTTAATTGTGATGGTATTTTCAACACTCAAGTCAACTTGTAAAATCAACGCTGCACTAGCGAAACTACTAACACTTAAAACGATACTAGCCGCAATTATTTGGAATATTTTGGAGATCATTATTTCTTCCTTAACGTATAAATTACCCAACATTAGGTAATTTTTGTCTGTCCTGTTATTACCCCTGATTCTTCAGCATAAAACAGGCCAAAAAAACAAACTTCAAGAAAACAATGAGTTACTAAATATGCCATCATTCATTTTTAAAATTATGTAAAATATTCAGACACTTATAGCAATCCGTTTTAGGCTGATAAAATCACTAGACTCCCCTATCATCACTATTGTACCAATCCGTAATAAAGGCGCTATCACGCTAAATAACAATCCTGTATAATCTAATAATTAAATCAGCGGCCTATACACGCTCGCTAACGACCGAATGAATAACGCTTTACCACCCCAGATTTAGTAATAAGGCAGCAAATGACTGTAGAAATTGTAAACCCCAATAAAACCACCACATTAGAAACCCCGATAAAAGTGCTTGAAGCAGCAACAAAATCTAATGTGAAGGCAGGAACGCGCATTGGCTTTGTCAGTCTTGGATGTCCTAAAAATCTAGTCGACTCTGAACGCATTTTGACACAACTACGTACCGAAGGGTACGACGTCGTACCAACGTACAATGACGCGGAACTCGTGATTGTAAATACCTGCGGGTTTATCGACTCCGCAGTACAAGAATCACTGGACACCATTGGTGAGGCACTCACTGAAAATGGCAAAGTCATTGTCACTGGGTGTTTAGGCGTCAAAGAAGACGAAATTCGCGAAGTGCATCCTAATGTTTTGGCTATTACCGGTCCCCATGCATACGAAAGTGTGGTGGAACAGGTGCATTCTCACCTACCAAAACCCCAACACGACCCTTTCATGCAATTAGTGCCAGATCATGGGATTAAATTAACGCCAAAACATTATGCCTACTTGAAAATATCCGAAGGTTGTAACCACAGATGCACTTTTTGCATCATTCCATCCATGCGCGGTGATTTAGTCAGCCGTCCCGTAGGTGAAGTGCTAGATGAAGCCACACGTTTAAAAAATGCGGGGGTGAAAGAGTTATTAGTTATCTCCCAAGATACCAGTGCTTACGGTGTTGACGTGAAGTATCAAACTGGATTCTGGGATGGAATGCCAGTAAAAACCGATATGTTGGGGTTATGTAAAAAATTAGCAGAAATGGGGATTTGGGTAAGATTGCACTATGTATACCCCTATCCTTCTGTTGATAAAGTCATACCACTTATGGCTGAAGGCAAAATACTGCCTTATTTAGATATTCCTTTTCAACATGCGACGCCGCGAATTCTAAAGCTGATGAAGCGTCCTGCGGCAGCTGAAAAAACTCTCGAACGGATAAAAGCTTGGCGAGCGATATGTCCACAATTAATCATACGCTCAACCTTTATTGTCGGTTTCCCTGGTGAAACAGAAGAAGAATTTCAACAGCTTTTAGACTTCTTAACCGAAGCTCAGCTAGATAGAGTTGGTTGTTTCAAATACTCCGACGTGGAAGGAGCAAAGGCTAACGATTTGCCAGATCCTGTTTCCGAAACAGTTAAACAGGAGCGTTTTGAACGCTTCATGGCGCTTCAGTCGCAAATTAGCGCTGAAAAACTACAACAAAAAATAGGTTTGGAATATCAAATTCTGATTGATGAGGTGACAAGCGAAGGTGCTGTAGGTCGTTGTTTCGCCGATGCGCCAGAAATAGATGGGCAAGTTTATTTAACAGATGAATTTGACGTCAATCCTGGCGATCTAATTTGGGGCCAAATTATTCACGCAGACGAGCACGATATGTGGGCGGTAAAGGTAGAAGACTAACCCTTCGAACTTAGTAACATTCTGATCCCAACAACATTTTAAAATTAATTTGCGGGCTGTAAATCAGCCCTATCTATTTTTAATATTCATAAAACCTTGAGGGCAACTCAGTCTAATTAAATTCTCGTGATAGTGTTAATACTCGCCCTCCAAGCATATACCAAGTGTCATTATTTCAGCTAGATTGGCAGGCATTGCTTTCGTGATCAGACTCTCAGCAAAGTGCCTTGAGTAACACAGTAAATAGTGGTTTAGGATTATTTATTGTCGCAGACAGTAGCTAAATTAATGTCCCACAACAACATGCAAAAACATTATCAAAATTGCCATTTTGGTGGTTATTCATTATTGTGATTTCGCTACTCTGGATTGAGCGTAAATTCCAGCTGTAAACCTATCGCTAAAGTGCTTTGTTGCAACATTTAGGTTTCGTCTAAATCGTCTTCTGCCTGTTCTACTAATGCTTGATTGAGGCGTTTATTGGTTTGTACTCCAAGATGACGGAACTGTTCGATTTGGCGAACAAGGTTGCCTTTACCTGAGACTAACTTATTGGTTGCTGCATCAACGTGTTTTTGCACAGTCTCTACAGACTTACTGATTTTTTCAATATCGTCCACAAAGCCATGAAACTTGTCGTAAAGCTTACCAGCTTGAGTTGCGATTTTTTGTGCATTTTGGTTTTGGTATTCGTATTGCCAAATGTTATTTATAGTGCGCAGTGCCACCAATAAATTAGTTGGGCTAACTAACATAATATTATTATCTAGTGCCAGTTTTACCAGCTCTGGCGCTTGGTCGATGGCCACTAAAAATGCAGACTCTATGGGGATAAACATCAACACATAATCGAGTGTGCGAATGCCTTTTAAATCTTGATAATCCTTTTTCCCCAGCTCCTTAATATGATTACGAATAGAATTAGTATGAGCTTGCAAAAATTGTTTACGGGCAACCTCATCATCTTGACAATTAAAATAGCGTTCATAATCTGCAAGGGACACTTTAGAATCGACAACAATGTCTTTGTCGTTAGGTAAGTGCACCACTACGTCTGGCTGATACAGTTTTCCCGACTCATTCTTGAGGCTAACTTGGGTATCGAACTCGTGTCCCTCACGTAAACCAGATTCAGTCAAAATGCGCTCTAGAACAACCTCTCCCCAATTACCCTGTTGTTTATTATCGCCCTTCAAGGCCTTGGTCAAAGCTGCTGCTTCTTGGGTAATTTGTTGATTGAGTTCTTTGAGTCCTAAAATCTCAGTTTTAAGGGAAGCTCGCTCTTGCCCTTCTTTTACATACTGATCGGAAACTTGCTTTTTAAAACCTTCGATTTGCTCTTTCAGTGGCGTTAAAAGAGCGTCCAATCCGGCTTTACTTGATTGTGTAAACTTCTCTTGTTTTTGTTCAAATATTTTATTCGCCAAATTTTCAAATTGTTCCTGCAAACGCTTTTCAGCACTGGCAAGTAAATCTAGTTTGTCTTCTAAGGCTATACGTTCTTGAGCAAAGCTAGCCGCTTGAGACTCTAGTTGTGAATAGTACTTATTTGACTTGTCGTTGGCTTTTTGGGCATTTTCCTGCCAAGTAGCAAGCTGTATAGTTAATTGTTCTATTTGCAGGTTTTTTTGTTCGAGCTCACCAAATTTTCGTTGTGCCACAAGTTGTTGTTGGTGGGCCTCATCAATTCTTAACTGCATTTTTTCTAATTCGTCATGCTGTTGCAGTATTTGATTTTCTAGTTGTTGTCGATTTTGATCCTGTTGCAGTTGCTCTTGCTTCTTTTCAGCTAAATGCTTTTGACGATTAATAACATTGGTTATCAATGCCCCTAACAATAACCCTAAAAAAGCGGCACTGATTAACAGTAAAATGGTATTTTGATCTAAATCTAAATTCATATTAATGGATTCTAACTCTAAATGACTGGCTTAAATGACGAAGTTTTTGACAAGGTAGATTAAGTGCATCCTAGACAGGATGCACTTTTGTAGCTTTTATTTAGAGGATTCTAACTTCTTGTTTAAATCTTCTATTTTCACTTTCCAAATTGCAGGACCAGTCTCGTGAGCATTAGCTCCGGTGCTATCCACGGCAACGGTTACTGGCATATCTTCAACATCAAATTCGTAAATTGCTTCCATTCCTAAGTCTTCGAAAGCAACAACACGGGATTTTTTGATCGCTTTTGATACCAAATAGGCCGCGCCGCCCACTGCCATTAAATAGACAGCTTTGTGTTTAGCAATACTATCAACAGTAGCAGGTCCTCGTTCGGCTTTACCTATCATCCCCATTAAACCGGTTTTTTCCAGCATCATGTCGGTAAATTTATCCATACGGGTGGCGGTTGTTGGTCCTGCAGGACCAACAGCTTCATCGCCCACAGCATCAACAGGGCCAACGTAATAAATAAAGCGATTAGTTAGATCTACCCCTTCAGGTAAACCTTCACCGTTATCCATCATAGTTTGAATACGCTTATGAGCCGCGTCACGGCCTGTTAACATTTTGCCTGAAAGTAAAACGGTTTCACCGACTTTCCAGTCCAAAATATCTTCTTTAGTGACAGTATCCAGATTTACTCGGCGAGTATTTTCACCCACTTCCCAAGTAATATCTGGCCAGTCTTCTAATTTAGGTGGAGTCAACTCCGCAGGGCCGCTTCCGTCTAGATAAAAATGAGCGTGACGAGTAGCTGCACAATTGGGGATCATGGCAACAGGTTTTGATGCGGCGTGGGTAGGTACTGACTTGATTTTGATGTCCACCACTGTGGTCAATCCACCTAAGCCCTGTGCACCAATACCAAGATCGTTAACCTTTTTGAAAATATCCAAACGCAGTTTTTCTTCTGTGGTTTGCGCGCCCCGCTCCATCAATTCTTGAATATCCACGGGATCCATCAGGCTTTCTTTGGCTAAGACAGCAGCCTTTTCAGCAGTACCACCAATACCTATTCCTAACATTCCAGGTGGACACCAACCAGCTCCCATAGTTGGGAGAGTTTTAACCACCCAGTCAGCGATATCATCGCTTGGATTGAGCATAACCATTTTCGATTTGTTTTCAGAGCCGCCGCCTTTGGCCGCTATCATCACTTCAATACCTTCACCTGGCACCATATCGATGTGCACTACAGCGGGTGTATTATCTTTGGTATTTTTACGAGCACCTGCGGGGTCAGATACAATAGAAGCTCTAAGTGGATTATCAGGATTAAGATAAGCACGACGCGTACCTTCATCTACCATTTGCTGTACAGTCATGTCTGTTTTATCCCACTGCACTCCCATTCCAACTTTAACAAAACAGGTGACAATACCTGTATCTTGGCAAAGTGGACGTTTTCCTTCTGCAGACATACGAGAGTTAATCAGTATCTGAGCCATGGCGTCTTTTGCGGCCTGACTTTTTTCTCTGTTATAAGCAGCTTCAACTGCTTTTACGTAGTCTATTGGGTGGTAATAGGAAATAAATTGTAATGCATCTTCAATGCTATCAATTAAATCTTGTTGACGAATGAGTGCCATAGGTGCCTCTAAATCAATTGTAGGGAAGTTTTTTGTGTCTTAAATATCCGCCAATATGATACCCTCTTGGAAACAATTGCTCCATCGCTAAACGCGTATAATTTAAATTTGTTGGTAAAATTTCCATGCAGCATAGCGCTTGTAAAAGCTCTCGTATTCAAACACTTGCTATTCCTCCTTCTACAGACATAACGGAATTGTTTGCGCATTTCTGCCAATCTAAATGGTCGATTTTGCTGGATTCATCGAATAGCACACACAAAAATGCCCGCTTTGATATTTTTGTTGCCAACCCTATAGCGGCGATTACCGCCAAACAGCACTTGTGTGAAATAGAATACTTTTATGACCAAGAAAATGGGTATTCTGCTATTCAAAAAGTACTGAAAATTGAAGGTCAGCCAATTCACATTTTGCGTACTTTGCTAAAATCCACACTCCCCAAAGCGCTACCGATAGAGACTGAAACGCCAATAAGCTTACCTTTCACCAGTGGTGCTGTGGGCTTTTTCGGCTATGATTTAGGCCGATGTTATGAATCTTTGCCTAGCTTAGCGAAAGATGGCTACAGTAATTCTGATATGGCCGTGGGTGTGTACGGTTGGAGTGTTATAAAAGATAATCAAACTGGGCTTTTTTATCTGGCAGATATTCCCGGCTTACCAGCGCCTAGTAAAAGTGAAATAGAAAATCTGCTCAACGCCCCAGCCCATCCTGAAACCCAGCAAAAATATAAGTTGGAAACACGCTGGGAAGCAAATATGTCGAGGGCCGAATATGTGACTAAGCTGCAAAGGATTCTGGATTACTTGCGCGCGGGTGATTGTTATCAGGTCAATTTAGCACAACGTTTTAGTGCCCGATTTAGCGGCTCTACTTGGCAAGCATATTTAAAATTAAGAAAATCCAATCAAGCTCCTTTTTCTGCTTACATTCAACTTTTAAACAGCACAGTTTTAAGTATTTCTCCTGAACGATTTTTAAAAGTGAAAGACAATCAGGTCGAAAGCCAACCCATCAAGGGCACTCGGCCTCGGGCAACGGAGTTGAAAACAGATCTACACAATATCGAAGAATTAAGAAACTCCGCCAAAGATCGTGCCGAGAATTTAATGATAGTAGACCTATTGCGAAATGATTTGAGTAAAACCTGTGAAGATCATTCTATTCAAGTACCTGAACTTTTCGCCATCGAAACCTTCGAAGCGGTGCACCATTTAGTCAGTACCGTAACTGGCACTCTAAAAGCAGATAATGATAGCTTGAGTTTATTAGAAGGTGCGTTTCCAGGTGGTTCGATTACCGGAGCCCCGAAAATCCGGGCAATGGAAATCATTGATGAATTAGAGCCAGATAGACGCAATATCTATTGTGGTAGCATTGGTTATATAGATAGAAACGGTGATATGGATACAAGTATCTGTATTCGCACTTTATTATGTGAAGATTCACAGATATATTGTTGGGCAGGCGGTGGAATTGTACTAGATTCAAATCCTCAAGATGAATATCAGGAAAGTTTAGATAAAGTGTCGAAAATTTTACCTATTTTGGACAACGACCAGTGAACAAAGAAGAGTTTATTCGTCGATTTCAACATATTAGACAAGTCAAACCTGAAGCGGATTTTCCCTTACTGAAAGCCGGTAAACCCGCTGCTGTGCTGATCCCGATTATTGAACGGGCTGATCAGTTAACCGTATTATTTACGCAGCGCGCGATGCACTTAAAGAACCACCCTGGACAAGTTAGCTTTCCCGGCGGAAAGCTAGAAGACAGCGATATTAATTTAGCACATACAGCGCTGCGAGAAACGCAAGAAGAGATAGGACTGACGTCCGATAAAATCACTTTGATTGGCAGCCTTCCCAAATTTCGCACCGTTAGTCGTTTTGAAGTGACGCCCTTTTTGAGCTTTGTTGAGCCTGAGTTCGACCTTGTTTTAGACCGAAACGAAGTAGACAACGTGTTTGAAGTACCGTTGTTGCACCTTATGGATAAACAAAATCATCTTATTCATTGGGTTAAACGTAACAATGCTAAACACCCTATTTATTTCATAACTTGGCAAGACAAGACCATTTGGGGCGCTACAGCTTCATTTGTGAGACTGCTGTCAAATCACATCGACTACTAGCACATTTAGCAAGCTGTATAAGTTTTGTTTACGCCCTCATTAACAATTCTCGGTTAAAAGTTGCCTGTAAACACTTGCCCTCCAGAGTAACTATCAGCATAGTAATATGACATTCATATTAACTAGGAAAATACAGCAATGATCAGCGTTTTTGACATGTTTAGCATTGGTATCGGTCCATCGAGTTCACACACTGTGGGCCCCATGCGTGCAGCAAATGCCTTCTGTCAGCAACTATCTTCAGACAATTTATTAACCAACGTTGATCAAGTCTGTGTGGAATTATTCGGCTCTCTCGGACAAACCGGTAAAGGTCATGGTACTGGAAAAGCGGTTATTTTAGGATTAATGGGGTTTGATCCGGAAACCGTCGACGTATCTAAGGTGGAGGATTGGCTGTCCGAAATTGCGAGCTCACAACAAATAAATTTGAACGCTACTCACAAAGTTAAATTTCCCCGTGAAGGCGCAATTGTTTTTCATCGTCGTAAAACCTTACCCTTGCATTCAAATGGCATGACCATTCATGCCTATCAAAATAAACAACTAGTACTAAGTCAGACTTATTATTCTATTGGTGGCGGGTTCATTGTAAAACAAGAAGACTTTCAATCAGTTAAAAACATGTCCCTTGAAAAAGAACAAAAACCTTTACCTTACCCGTTCGCAAGTTCTTTGGAATTGATTAAACAATGTAAAGATAACGGCCTATCGATAAGCGCATTAATGTTAGAAAACGAGTCGACAGTGCAGCCGAAATCGGAAGTCATTGATAAGCTCTGGAATATTTGGCAGGTTATGTTGGAGTCTGTGCACAACGGAATTCAAACAGAAGGTATTCTGCCAGGAGGCTTGAAAGTGACTCGTCGAGCTCCAGCCCTTTATCGTCGTCTAGAGACAGAACAAACGGCGGATCCGATGCAAGCAATGGATTGGGTTAACCTATTTGCGTTGGCTGTTAATGAAGAAAACGCGGCCGGAGGAAGAGTTGTAACCGCTCCGACCAATGGTGCTGCTGGCATTATTCCTGCGGTTTTATGTTATTTTGACAAGTTTGTTAGGAAAGTAGAAAAACCCACGGCGGCTCGTTATTTACTCACCGCTGCTGCTATCGGCATTTTATATAAGAAGAACGCGTCCATATCAGGAGCTGAAGTTGGATGCCAAGGAGAAGTCGGTGTTGCCTGCTCAATGGCTGCAGGAGCGTTGACGGAAATAATTGGTGGCTCAGTGGATGCGGTTGAAAATGCAGCTGAAATTGGTATGGAGCATAATTTAGGGCTTACCTGTGATCCTGTTGGCGGCTTAGTACAAGTACCTTGTATTGAGCGCAATGCGATGGGAGCCATCAAAGCAATAAATGCGTCAAGGCTGGCCCTAAGAGGCACTGGTCAACACAAAGTATCCTTAGACAAAGTGATTAAAACCATGTGGGACACTGGTAATGACATGAAGTCCAAATACAAAGAAACCGCACGAGGCGGTTTAGCAGTAAATATTATAGAATGCTGAAGTAATTTTCTAGCTTGTAATGCTTTACCCGTTTATTTAACGGGTAAAGTTAGTCCTTTAAACATTTTCTCTACTTCATCGTTATTCTTTTGCATCATCGCACGTTCAACAACATCTTTGGTTAGATGCGGCGCAAAACGTTCGATAAATTCATACATATAGCTACGTAAGAAAGAGCCTTTCCTGAAACCAATTTTGGTTGTGCTATATTCGAATAAGTGGCTGGCGTCTATTTTAACCAAATCACTATCTAATTTGTCATCGACTGCCATAGAGGCAATTACACCAACCCCGACTCCAAGCCTTACGTAGGTTTTAATTACATCGGCATCAGTAGCGGTAAAGACAATCTTCGGCTCTAATCCAGCACGGTCAAAGGCTTGGTCTAATTCAGAACGGCCAGTAAATCCAAAAACATAAGTCACTAAAGAATACTCAGCAATGTCTTGAATGGTGATCGTTGTCTTCTTAGCTAATGGATGATCACGATTGACAATAATACTGCGATTCCAGTGGTAACACGGCAACATCACTAAATCATTGTACAAATGCAGTGCTTCTGTAGCTATGGCAAAGTCAGCCTCACCTTTTGCTGCCAAGTCACTTATTTGTGAAGGTGTACCTTGATGCATATGCAGTGACACTTTTTTGTATTTACCCATAAAGCCTTTTATCACATCAGGCAACGCATAACGTGCTTGAGTATGAGTAGTAGCGATATTCAGTTTACCTTGATCCGGCAAAGTGTGCTCTCTCGCTACCGCTTTTATGCTTTCTACTTTCGCCAAAATTTCACGTGAAATATTGATCACATCTTGGCCAGCATCGGTGACATGAGTTAGATGTTTACCACTACGTCCGAAAATCTGGACGCCGAGTTCATCTTCTAACATGCGAACTTGTTTGCTTATCCCCGGTTGCGAGGTGTATAAATTTTCTGCCGTAGCCGAAACATTCAGATTGTTGTTTAAGACTTCAACAATATATCTTAGTTGCTGTAATTTCATTTTTATTAACCAAGTGCCTTTAAGTACATATGCATATATTCAAAATATATATACTGTAGGTTACATTAATTCCATAAAATTTTAATAAAAATCTGCTTTTTTATTCCAGTAATGCAAAAATTTTGGTAAATATCCCCTAGTTCAGGGATACTTAATTTTTTGTAGCCCAGTTCAACGAGTATTACAGTGACAGCAAAAGAGCAACAATTGATTGACTTTTCGACGGTACTGGCTGCGGCAGTGCACGATATGAAAAGCTCACTAAATCTTTTACAACAATCTATTGATGGTCTTAATAAAACCATCACAGCAGATAATCACTCAGCTCAGCAATTTTTATCGACAGCTCACTATGAATCTTCACGCTTAAATACGGGTTTAGTACAACTTTTGTCTTTATATAGGGCGGAAATGGAAAATCTGCCGATAAATGAAGATGAGTGTTTTATTGACGATTTATTAGAAAATATTTTTATTACCCATGAGCACTACCTGGGACATAGAAATATGACGCTGGAAATCGAACAAACTCCGGGACTAGTGCGTTATTTAGACCAAGATTTAATTACTCTTTTGTTAAATGACATTTTGGTCAATGCTATACGATACGGCAGTAAGAAATTGCGAGTTTCGGCTTATGAACAGGATGATTGGTTATACATTAAAGTCGAAGACGATGGTGAAGGTTATCCTTGTAAAATGTTAGCCAACAATGAACTCAAAATGCAGGATTTTAAAATAAGTAATGGGCGAACAGGTTTAGGATTGTTTTTTGCCAGATTGATAGCTTCTGCTCACCGTCGAGGTGATAAAAAAGGCGAAATAGCGTTATCTAATGGCGGAAATTTAGGCGGCAGTGTATTTACACTTAAGTTGCCTTAACATCCGGTTTTATCATTCAAAAAGTCAGTTGTTACAGGATTTAAAGGCTAAATGATTTTTCCTATCATAATAATATTAATTGTTTCATTAGTTGTGGTTGCAATTGTGGTGAACGCATTGCAACAGCACAAAGAAAAAGTTGAGGCTGAAAAACGGACTGAGATTGCCAAACAAAAATCGGTAATTGATGAGACTGAAGATATTTTAATGACGGTGGATACTATCCCAGTATCGCAACGCTTAGTTGCCGTGCTGCAAAACCGTATTCTTAACGCCTTGAAAGTTATTTATGAATTAAATCCAACCATGCCTGAATTAAAGCAACGGATTAAACAATCCCAAGATCGCTTAAAAATGGTTGATATGGACACACCTCCTCCGTCACACGAAAACTTCGTGTTACCCGATAGTGATAAAATGGTGATTCAGTATATTCAAGCGGTTAAAAAGTTTCGTTCCTTATTGCGCTCAGAACATGCCAAAGGAAAGGTAGATACTCAGTTATACACGTTAGAAGATCGACAACTTTCGGCTCTACAAATTAAAGTAAATGTTGAAACTTTAGCGAAACGAGGAAACTCGGCCTTGCAATCGAATATGTTGGGATCTGCTCGTCAGTATTTTGAAAAAGCCATTGCCGCTCTGGAAGCACAAAATCAGCCTGATCAATACAATATTGAGCGCAAAGCTTCCCTTGAAGAACGATTAAAAGTTATTCAAGACAATCTGCGCAACGCCAATGCAAAAGATAGACAGAAAAAGCAAGAAGAAGAACGAGACGAATTGGACGAATTGTTCGCCCCCAAGAAAAAGTGGTAAATCCCCTTTTATTATTTTTCAACCAGCAGTTGCCACAACGTTTCAGCAGGCACCGACAGGGACTTTCTTGACGCTTTAACCATGCCGATTCGGCGCACTAAGTTTTCTCCTGCAATGGGTAAACAGACAAGTTCGTTGTGGCTAAATTGCTGCTGACAAATTCCCGGCACTACTGATACCCCAAGATCTTGTTTAACACATTCGCCTAAAGTCGCCAGTTGATTCGCTTCAGCCACAATATGTAAATCGATTCCATTGTGTTGGGCAAAGGTTTCAATCCAATTACGCACAGATGATCCCCTGTTCAACACAACAAACGGATATTCACACAACTGCTGCCAAGTCACATCTGCACAACTTGAAAGAGGATGATTC
This sequence comes from Aliiglaciecola sp. NS0011-25, assembly GCF_040370605.1. Lineage (NCBI taxonomy): Bacteria > Pseudomonadati > Pseudomonadota > Gammaproteobacteria > Alteromonadales > Alteromonadaceae > Aliiglaciecola > Aliiglaciecola sp. NS0011-25. Next base: position 10,401 of record NZ_BAABWR010000002.1, on the reverse strand, counting down.
GAGGCAACAACGGCGACAAATTTGTTATTCATCAAAGGATAAAAATCTAAACCATCCAATTGTTCATTTTCAAAGGTAAATCCAATTTCGGCGCGACCTTCTCGCACCGAATCAATCACATCTTCCATTACTACATCACGTATTGTCAGATTAATATCTTTCCACTTTTGGTGAAATGACTTCAAAACCCCAGGTAAAATGCTACTTGCAAAAGACGGCATCGCGGCAATAGTTAGTCGCCCCCGCTGCATAGCAAAGAGGTCTTGCATATCTGCAATGGCCGTTTCCCAATCATGCATTAAGCGCTTAGCCATAGGCACAAACTCGCGACCTTCATGACTTAATTGCACTTTACGTGTTGTTCGTGAAAACAACGCACCCCCTAAAAATGTTTCTAATTTTTTAATCGAGGTTGATAAAGCAGGTTGCGAAAGGTGCACTTTTTCTGCGGCTTCTGCAAAAGTGCTAGATTGGGCTAATGTTATAAAACACTGGAGTTGTTTATAAGACAACATGATTTACACCAATTGATAAATTTAATTTATTAATATGCATATTAAATCAATTTTACTTTAGTTCAAGTTGGATTAATACTAAGTTAAATTTATGTAAAAAAGAGGCTTTTATGAGCGGATTTAATAAAGTTGTTACCAGCTATGAAGACGCATTAGCCGGCTTAAAAGACGGTATGACCGTGATTGCTGGCGGATTTGGTTTGTGTGGTATACCCGAAGGGCTAATCGCACAAATAAAAGCGATGGGAACCAAAGACTTAACTGTTGTTTCCAACAACTGTGGAGTAGACGGTTTTGGTCTTGGATTGTTGCTTGAAGACAAACAGATTAGAAAAATGGTTTCCTCTTATGTTGGAGAAAACGCCCTATTTGAAAAGCAATTATTAGACGGAGAGTTAGAAGTAGAATTGACTCCACAAGGGACGTTAGCTGAAAAGATGCGTGCCGGCGGAGCTGGAATCCCTGCATTTTATACTGCTACCGGCTACGGCACTCCCGTAGGTGAAGGCAAAGAAGTCAAAGAGTTTAATGGGCGTCCTTATATTTTAGAAGAATCTATCACCGGCGACTTTGCCATCGTCAAAGCCTGGAAGGCTGATATTTTTGGTAATTGCATCTATCGTCATACAGCTCAGAATTTTAACCCTATGGCAGCAACAGCGGGAAAGATTACGGTTGTTGAAGTGGAAGAAATCGTTCCACCCGGAGCAATTCCACCCAGCCAAATTCATACTCCCGGTATTTACGTAAACAGAGTAATCCAAGGCAAATTCGAAAAACGAATTGAACGCCGTGTAGTTGCTAAAACCCAAGGAGAAATCTAATGGCTTTATCTCGAGATCAAATAGCTATGCGCGTCGCTCAAGAATTTCAAGACGGAGATTACGTGAATCTTGGTATTGGTATTCCAACACTTGCAGCCAACTATGTGCCTGAAGATATTGCTGTAATGTTGCAATCTGAGAATGGTCTATTAGGAATGGGGCCAAATCCAACTGAAGAGCAATTAGATGCCGACATGATCAATGCAGGCAAAGAAACTGTAACCGCAATTACTGGAGCATCCATTTTCAATTCAGCTGAAAGTTTTGCGATGATCAGAGGCGGTCATGTAGATTTTACGGTATTAGGTGCATTTGAGGTAGATACCAGTGGCAACATTGCTTCTTGGATGATCCCTGGCAAGCTAATAAAAGGCATGGGGGGAGCAATGGATCTTGTAGCGGGAGCGAAAAACATCATCGTCACTATGACCCACGCAGATAAATACGGTAACTCAAAACTGTTGGAAAGCTGCACATTGCCGCTGACTGGAGTGAACTGTATTAATAAAATTATTACTGATTTAGCTGTGGTTGAAGTGAAAGACGGTGCTTTTCATTTATTAGAGCTCGCTCCAGGGGTTTCGGTTGATGAAGTTAAACAGAAAACAGCTGGAAAACTCGTTGTGAGTAACGATGTAAAAGAAATGACATTTTAGTTTAGTTTTAGTGTGTAGTTGAAGGATATGTTTCCTGCCCTCAACTACACAGTTTTATTCGTATGAAACGTTTTTTAGATTTTTATATATCAGCTTTCAAAATTCCAAATAACTTTAAGTCATCACACTGAATGACAATTCCCCAGACTTTTTTAGACTTCACATAAAACTCCCCTTCAGTTGTTTGCATTTGTAGATTGATAGATTAAAATCACTTCAACTTGCTTCTCTATTTGTACAACACTGTTAATCGGAGATTCAAAGTAAAGAATGGCATTTTAAGCGCTGTAAAAATAACTCCGCGAACCGATTAGGATTTATGGTTAGCTTGCAATGACATAATCAAATAGGGTAACTGAGCACGGTAAGCGCATTCGCAAACTCAATACCCTAATTATCATTGAGATAAGTTTTCAGATGAAAATTACATCTGTGTGTTAATATCTCCATTTGATCAATTCCAAGCCCTAAAAGAGAACAAACTTTGCAATTTAATGACTTTCCCCTAGACCATCGAATTTTAAAAGCCCTAGAAATAAAAGGCTTTCAAGAAGTAACTGAAATTCAGGCGAAAGCCATTGGACAAGGCCTGCTTGGCAAAGATTTGCTAGCATCTTCTAAAACGGGTTCGGGGAAAACGCTCGCGTTTTTAATTCCTGCGCTACAACGGGTACTTAAACAACGAGCCCTGAGTCGAAAAGACCCAAGAGTGCTAATTTTAGCGCCGACAAGGGAATTGGCAAAACAAGTATTCATGCAGCTCAAATGGTTAATTGCCAATCAGAATATTTTTGCGACTCTCATTTTAGGTGGTGAAAATTTTAATGATCAAGTTAAGGCGCTAAAACGAAACCCGCAGTTTGTTGTAGGTACAGCTGGCAGAGTAGCTGATCATGTAAAAGGGAAAAGTCTATATTTGAATGGACTAGAGTTACTTATCCTTGATGAAGCAGATCGCATGTTAGATTTAGGTTTTGCGGAGGAATTAAAGTTAATTGACCGTTGTGCTGATCACCGCAAAAGACAGACAATGATGTTCTCTGCCACATTAGATTCAGCAGAATTACATTATCTAACCGAAAGAATGTTGAATGCGCCACAACGAATAAGTGTGGGTGACTCAAGAGAACAACACCTCGATATTGAACAGCAATTTTATTTGGCAGATCATTTAGATCATAAAATTTCATTGCTCAAAAAATTGCTGGAAAATACGGATAACAAACAAGTAATTGTTTTTACCGCAACCAGAGAAGACACTGAGAAACTGTCTCTATTATTAGCGGCAGATGGCATAGATAGCGCAGCTTTGAGCGCTAGTTTAACCCAGTCTCAACGAAGTAACATTATGAATGCCTTTAGTCGTGGTCAACATCAAGTATTGGTCACCACCGACGTAGCCTCACGAGGTTTAGATCTCCGAAAAGTCGAATGGGTAATCAATTTTGACTTGCCCAAATTGGCAGACGAGTACATACATCGCATTGGACGCACTGGACGAGCTGGTAGTAAAGGCAATGCAGCATCTCTTGTTGGTCCTAAAGATTGGCAGAGTTTTATTACCATCAAAGGAATTTTACAACAAAGTATTAGTTTCAGTGAGCTTGAGGGACTTGAAGGCAAATTCAAGGGACTTAAACCGCTTAAACAACGAGCTTTAAAAGGTGCGCCACAGAAAAAAGCCAAAAAAGTCGCGCCGCAAAATGCCCCTAAACCGCAAAAACGGATCCGCGCCCAAGAAGGGGTTGATGTGGGTCATATTCCCATGCGTAAGAAAGCTAGACCCGTAGAACCTGAAGATGAATAAAGCAGAAGCCCTATGCAAGTTGAAGATATCAAAGTATTTATACCCAGTTTAGATTATCAAAAATCGGTCAGTTTTTATAATCAATTGGGATTTACCAGTGAATACGTTACAGATGATCTCACCTTGTGCAAAAATGGCGAATGTGAATTTTTCATACAGCGTTTTTATAATCAACAATTAGCCGAAAATTTGATGTTACAGATATGCGTATCTGATATTGAGGAAGCCTACACTTTAGCCAAAAAGTCACAATACAAAACCAAATTATCAGAGATTCAAGCCGAATCGTGGGCCAAGGTTTTTTATCTGTGGGGCCCCGCTGGAGAATTACTGCACATAACTCAACTGAATCATTAAAGGGAATAGCTTAACCTAAATCAGTCCGTCGAAATTAATGCTCTTTGTCTGTTTTCGCAGCCAGTATCCTGCCAGAAACAGTCTTTCAAACTTAATTATTTATAGCTAGGTTGGTAAAGTTGGAAGAACATAGATCCCTCAAAGCTCCCTTTTGCACTCAAGCGACAGATACAACAATTTATTTCTACTTTGTGGCGTTTATAATTTTTGAAGCTTTGCGTTGCGAAGCTTTTTAGGGAAACCCATAACGTAACTAAAAAGAGCACACGCATATTCCAGCGTGTGCCCTTTGTCACTATCAGACTAACGTTTACTATTTACGGCGTTTAAGCATCAATAAACCGGATGCTAACAGTAATAAAACGCCTGGTTCAGGCACTTGACCTGGGTCCGGTGGTGCAGCACCGGCTGGTAAATTCACATGAAAGTGAACAGCGCTCAGTGCATCTTGAAAACCACTATGGGTCAAGTTAATAGTATTGCTGCCTAATGATAAGAAAGACGTTATATCAATCTCAACTAAATCCCAAAGACCGCCATTACCTACCGATGAGCCAGGTGTAGCGGGAACTGAAGCGCCATCGAAAAGACCTGCGATATCAACGCCATTAATGAAAAATTGGCCGTCGTTGCCTATCCCAAAATCTTGTCCATCACTTACCCCCATTACTAGAGAAGCGGTTCCACCAGAATAATTAATACCAGGCAAAGTCACGTCCCATCCATCAGGATCATAAGAGTTTGGGAAATTCGCATCATTGCCATCGAATGTCACTATATCTCTGTTGTTTGTGGTATCACCATCGTCGTAATAAACGACCAAAGATGCTCCATTTGAATTGTCAGGCGAGAATCCTGACAAAGCATAGGTACCATCGCCACTGACTAAGCCAGTCACATCCGCGCGGTAGGCTTGGCTGTTATCCTGTCCCCAGAAATTATCATCAGAAAAACCGATATTAGTGCCTGAAATAGCACTGCCATTGAACATAACGTTAGCATTAAATGTTGAATCGCTTGATGATGTAGGACCATGCCAGTATAGATAGGCTTGACTGACCGTGCCTGACACACCAGATAGTGCAATATCACCTACTCCTGTGCCACGCAATCCCCCTACGCCAGCATAGGCGAAATCGGTTTCACGTTGAGTTTCGAATAGGTTGATTAAATTAGCTGAAGCAGCCGTACTGCAAGCCAATATAGCCACCCCTATACTGAGTTTAGAGAAACGATTTATCATATTTTTATTCCTTGTTAATTACATAGGCTCACTTAGATCTACTACTTAACATTTGTAAAACTACGTAATTGCTTTAGCATACCTTGTGCCAAATTTTCAACCATGTTGAAAACTAAGCGTTTTAATTCCCCACTAGTTAACAAATTGTAAATTTTGTAAAAAACCCTGACAAAAAGAAGGGAAGAAAATATCTCAAAACGATTAATTATCTCAAATCTGGACAGCCTATCTCAAATCTGGACAGCCACCTTTCAAAGTTATCTCAAATCTGTATCTTTCAAATCTGGACAGCCACCTTTCAAAGTTATCTCAAATCTGGACAGCCACCTTTCAAAGTAGTGAAAGATCGTGGCTCATAACTATTAATGGATTTTATCGAAAAGGTTTTAATACGCTCATTATCTAGATAAATACCTATGGAATCATCGGTTTCTGGGAAATGGGCGCTATTGAGCTGAATTTAGTGCAGGGGGAGGCCTGTCTCTTGTGCAAAGAAACAATTGAAATGAAAAGCGGCTTTAGTGGAATCGTTAACCTACAGAATTCTTTTGCCGACGTTTTCGCTTATAGCGTTTCAAGGTGTCTGATTGCCCTGCAGCCACGCTAAAATTGGTTTCAAAGGTCAAAAACATATCTTGCCAGGTGTGTTCATCCAACCCTAAACGTTGCAATATGGGTGATTCACTCATATCAATTGCCCCTCTTTTATTAGGATTAAGACTGCGACCAGATAGGTCAACCAACTTAAGATATTCGACTAAATCGAACATTAGTCCCTGCGGTTGTGGCTGTTTTGGGTTGCCAACAAAGGGCATTAACGTAGATGGCTGATAACCTTTCTTAAAATCATGAATACGGCGTTTAATACTGGTGTGGTTAGAAGACTCTGGGGTTGTTGCCATTTTTGCCCGGATAGGGTTTAAGTCTACGTACACCATACAGGCTGCTAAGGCATGTTCATCTAACAGTGCTTGTGATTTGAATCGCCCTTCCCAAAAGTGACCGGTACAGTCATCCTCTTGATTAGCTTGTCGAGCAATCGGCTCATTCAATTCTCGCATAAACCAGCTAATGTCGGTTAAGCGATTATGATAAACGGACAAGGTTGACTGGAGTGTGATTTGTTCAGCGTCTGTGAACACGGGAGTTTCTTTTGAGGTTAACCTTTGTGAGAGCAAGGTTCCTTTGTGAAGCTTGTGCCAGCGCTGAGCAATCTCTGTATCCGTCCAATGTTTAGCTTTGTCAGCATTAACATGAAACACCACATGGGTGTGATTGCTCATCACTGCATAGGCACAAACTTCGATGGCAAAGACGGTGGTCAAAAACAATAACCTGTCTTCTACCCACTGGCGACGATGTTCATAGCTTTTCCCTGTCAGTTTATCTTCTCCACACAAAAAAGCGCGCCGGACACATCGGGATACACAATGATAATAAGGGGTATCTGAAAGATTGATTTGTCGCTTCCTTGCCAGTGGCATAATTCACTCCTTGAATTAATCATACTAAAGCATAGTTGATTCTATTTTCCTAAGAGTCTAGTTCTAGTCTAGTTTGTGGCTGTCCATGTTGGCTCTCCATGTTGGCTCGCTGTCCATGTTGGCTCATGCTATATGGCTGTCCATGTTTAAAATATTGGCTCATGCTATATGGCTGTCCATGTTTAAAATAATATGGCTGTCCATGTTTAAAATAAAATAGTAAACCAAAAGGGATTTACTGCTGCCTAATCTCTGCGTATTTTGCATTGAGTAAGGTGATGATATCATCAGCAGCCAATTCAATTTCCAAGCCTCGACGGCCTGCACTGACATAGATTGTCGAAAACCTTTGAGCACTATCATCAATAATGGTTTTTAGGCGTTTCTTTTGACCTAAAGGGCTGACACCACCCAATACGTAACCGGTGGCTCGCTCCACATCAGCTTTGTCCGCCATATTTACCTTTTTTGCACTTAACGCTTTTGCCATCAACTTCATACTCAGGCTAGTATTAACCGGTAAAATGGCCACTGCCAATTCCTTTCCATCAAATTCAACAACCAAGGTTTTAAATACTTGTTGTTGGGCTAATCCCAGCTTCTCTGCAGCCTCTAAGCCAAATGATTTAGTGTCTGAATCATGCTGATATTGATGGACGGTATATTGAATTTTACGTTTTTTGGCAAGATTAATTGCAGGTGTCATTTTTCAATACTCATTAATTAAAAGGTTTAGGTCTCACCATTACCCAGACTGCGTTCTTCCATGTATTCAGCCAATAGCTTAGCAACAGGATCCGCGCTATTATTTAAGCTCAAAAAGACCCCGAGTTGATCCTCATGTTTAAGATGTTGGCCAAGTTTTTCTTTTCCCTGAATGTCATCTATTTCCAGTTTGAAACCTACCACGGCCTGACGAAGACGTTGCTGGTAATCTTCAGGCATTGTGCTGTCATCTTTTAACAAACTAGGCTCATAGTGAGAAATCAATTGGCGCATTCTTAAGGCAGTATCATCTTCATCTAATAACTGCACCACCCCATAACAATGAACAGCCACATAATTCCAAGTAGGGACAGCGGGTTTTGTCGCATACCAGCTAGGAGAAATGTAAGCGTGCGCCCCATTAAAGACAACAAGCGCTCGGTTATTGTCGATAGTTTTCCAGTGAGGGTTGGCTTTGGCCATATGGGCAAACAAACATAGTTTACCATTTTCATCCACATCACAAACAAATGGCAGATGGGTAGAATTCAAATCAGTAGATACAATTAATCCAAAACTATTTTGTGCGATAAAACTTCGCATCGCATCCAAGTCTGATAACTGAAATTTTTTCTCAACATACATGGGCTTCTCCACAAATATCATCTTTGAACATAAAAAAGCCCCTTGCGGGGCTTTCAAAAACTGCAATTTGTAAATGGAATTAATATTCCCACCAAGCCTCTTGCCACCAATCTAGAAATTCTTCGAAGTCGATGAATCCATCATTATTCTCATCAATCAATGAGAAGCCTTCTTGAACGTGACTCGCTTTTGTTTTTGGCGAAAGGATGGTTAAAAGCTCTATAAACTCAGGTAAATCAATTTGACCATTTTTATCGTGGTCAAAAAAGTCAAACTCTTTGCGAATCTCAGCAATTTTGCTGTCATCCAATGGTGTTTTGTCGGTCATATTTAAGTCTTATAATACTTTCTAATTTAATTCAAACGGCAGTTTAACGCGTTATAAGTGTGTCTGTCTACGCTGACTTACCTGCAGCTAAACGTCTTTCTCTGCGCTCAGCCGCTTTACGTTGTCGACGCAACTTTGTCGCCTTTCGAGCTTCAGATCCCACATGTTCTTCGTTGCGCTCTCTAGCTAAATTCACCTGCTTTTCACGTTCACGAAAACGCGCAATCTGCTCATCTGTGTGTTTACCAAAACATTTAGGACAACTCACGCCTGGTTCATATTCTGGTGTTTGTTTATCTTCTTCAGTTATGGGTAGACGACAAGCATAACAAGCTTCGTAGTGACTTTTTTGTAATTTATGATCAACTGCAACACGGTTATCAAATACAAAACAATCGCCTTTCCACATAGTATTTTGCTCAGGGACTTCTTCCAAATATTTTAAAATCCCCCCTTCTAAGTGATACACCTCTTCAAATCCCTGCTCCTTCATAAATGCAGTGGATTTTTCACAACGAATTCCCCCCGTGCAAAACATCGCTACTTTTTTATGCTTTTTAGGATCGAGATTATCTGCTACATACTGGGGAAACTCCCGAAAAGAGTCAGTTTTAGGGTTGACTGCATTTTCGAAAGTACCAATTTCAATTTCGTAATCATTACGAGTATCAATCAGTAAGACTTCAGGGTCAGATATCAATGCATTCCAGTCCGCAGGCTTCACATATGTGCCTACAGTTCTTTTTGGATCAATACCTTCTACTCCCATAGTGACAATCTCTTTTTTGAGTTTCACCTTGGTACGATAGAATGGCTGCACGTCATCTAGAGACTCTTTACAGGAAATTGGATTAATACGGGGATCACTGTTGAGGTACGCAATTAGACTATCAATTGCTTCACGGGTCCCAGAGACAGTTCCGTTAATACCTTCACTAGCAAGTAACAAGGTACCTTTAATATTGTGACTTTCTAACACGTCAATGAGTGGCTGACGCATTTCTTTATAGTTTTCAAGCGCAACAAATTTATACATTGCGCAAACAATGAATTTAGACATATTTAACCTTTTTGCGAATTGGAACGTAAAACCAAAGCATTTTTTGCGGCGCGGATTATACCAACTACAGATAATTTTGCAAAAACCGTAAATTAATTAGGGTTAATAATTAGCTAATTAACTCATCTCATTTAAGATATCGTAGAGTTTGGTTTCATCTACATCTATTGTGTTGGCCGAGTGTGCAGCGTGGAATCGTTGTTGGGTATGATAACCACAATTAATTTTCACTTCAGGTTCAATTCGTTTGGCATCATTGAATATGGATAATGGTTGGGGATGCATTCGCTGCCAGAGGATAGCGTCACTCACATTTTGCGCCATTAATTCACTTGTTGTACGTGCTAATGACCAGTCTTGCTGCTCTGCTTGGAGTGGAGTTTGTGGGTAGTAGTGTTTTGAAATGCTACTGGGAAAATGGCTAGGTTCATCAGCGCCACCGTTTACATTAGGCCGTTGCAGGTAGTCATCTTCCAACATCGCCAATAACAATGCGAATTTATCCCCTTGCTCTAGAGCACGATTAAGGGTTCCCGACCATTCGAGGTCAGAAATGGCCACTTTAGATTGTGGGGATATTTCAGCAGTCAAAGTATTTTCCTTTTAATCTATTTTTATCGTTAATTAAAAAAAAATCTTTAATTCTATTTACACACTGAAATTTCCTGTTAGTATACGCGCCTCTTTGGAGGGGTACCCAAGCGGTCAACGGGAGCAGACTGTAAATCTGCCGGCTCAGCCTTCGCAGGTTCGAATCCTGCCCCCTCCACCACATTT